>CADFKY010000005.1 GCA_902834965.1 Veillonellaceae bacterium | reverse complement strand
AACGCTATAGGGAACAACATTTCTACAGAAAATCTTGAAAGCTCAAGCATAAATACACATGAGGTCATAGGCATTTTTTGTGCAAGTCCTAAAAATGCTACGGCACCGATAAAGGCAGCCATCCCCAATGATATAGGAGCCACGGCAATAGACCAAAAAGTACCAAATACTATGGCTAACGTACTGCCCAACATCATAGATGGAGTAATACGACCACCATACGCACCTGCTGCTAATGCGAGTAATACTGCTGCCCACTTAGAACCAAATAATCCTAATGCATAAGTCCATGTAATATCATTGGTAAAGGTTAATTCGTTCCCGGCCTTACCATTCCCAAGTATTTCAGGAAAATACATAGCTAACGCACCAATAAGTGTAAAGGCTACGATAGAAATGGGAATCATAACAGGACTGCTGCGATGAATAGATGGTAGCTTACCTTGAGTAATATTAAATAGAACCACACCTAAAGCAACAATAGCGCCTAAGGCAATAGAGAATTCTACATAGTGACTGCCCAAGCTAGGTTGAGCCATTGTATATTGAATGACATCCCCTACACCGGCTTGTCGAGTTACAAAAGTTGCTAATCCACAGCAAATAAGTGCAGCACTCATGGCGCGTATATTCCAAGTAAGGAGCAAGGTTTCTAACGTAAAGATTGCCGCCGATAATGGTGAATTATAAACTGCTGCCAAGCCAGCACCTGCAGCACAAGCAATCAATAATTGGCGATCTTCTTGTTTTATGTCAAAGTGCTTAACTAAAAAAGTTGTAATCCCCGCACTTGCTTCACGAGGGGCTACTTCTCGCCCTAAAGGTGAACCTATAGCTACCGTAATAATTTGTAAGGTTGCATGTAAAACAGTAGTTATTGGATTCATCTCCATCTTACCGGAAACGGCAGTTTTAATATCTACAACACCTTTACCATATCGGTGAATAAGGAACCAGCCTACACCACCTATGAGACCACAAATAATGAGTGGTATCAATCGTTCTACTGGGGATACTCGCGCTACAGCAGCACCAAAACTCATATGATCTGCAGAAGAATAATTATATACAAAATGCTGAATACTATGCATTAAATGTGTATAAGAAGCTCCCACTAATCCCGCTATAAATCCAACAACGATTATGAGACCTATTAAACGTTTATCAAATGTCATACTTACTCCATTGCTAATACGACTTCACCAGATTCTAATGTTTTCTTAACATCTATAATGCGTTGATTAGATGAACCTCTAAAACGTAATGCTGGATCTTTAAGTTCATCTACAAAGCGACCATCCACGAGAATATCAATTTCGTGTAGCAAAGTGCTTCTCAACTCATCTTCTAAGATATCATCTATTTCATACCCTGAATAGGCCCAAATTTTCTTTTCTGGTGCTGCTGCACGGACTGCTCGTATCACAGGTAATAAACCTTGTACATTTTGAAAAGGCTCTCCACCTAACAAGGTTAAACCTGAGCATGTAGGATTTTTCACATAAGAAACAACTAGATTAGTTTCAGCTTGAGTCCATTCTTTACCGGCATTGAAATCTTGATACTCTTCATTAAAACAGTTATAACAACAATGTGTACACCCTGTTACGAATATAGATGTACGAATTCCTTCTCCATTGGCAATATCATATTGTCTTATTTGCCCATATCTCATAATTACCCCCATAGTAGTGTGGTTATCAACTTTGACTAACACTATATAGATATCTTTCAATTTCTCATAAATACAGTAAAAGCTGTGCCTAAGGCACAGCTTTTACCATGTATAGAATTTTAATTAATGCTATCTAGTATTAGATATGCATTACACGATCTTTGATTTCTTTCGTACGTCCTTCATTCCAGAAGTTTTCACCTAAATAACCACAAGTACGACGAATTACAGTTAATTTATCGCGGTTTGTGTTGTGGCAACGAGGACATTCCCATTCATTATGTTCATTGACCTTAATTTCACCATCAAAACCACATTCGTGACAGTAGTCGGACTTGGTATTAAACTCAGCATAAGAAATATGATCATAAATATATTGAATCATAGTCAAAACAGCTGGGATATTGTTAGTCATATTCGGAATTTCCGCATAGGAAATACAACCGCCAGTCGATTTCTTTTGGAATTCAGATTCAAAATTAAACTTATCAAATACATTGATTTCTTCACGAACATTAACGTGATAACTATTAGTGTAATACCCTTTATCAGTAATATCTTCAATTACACCAAAGCGAGCACGATCTAGAGAAGAGAATCGATTTGTTAAGCTTTCAGCAGGTGTACCATATAAACCAAAGCCAAGATTATGTTTATCATGCCATAGATTGATAGCATCATTTAAACGATCCATAATTTTCATCGCAAATACACGACCTTTTTCACCTGTGTTAGACTCACCGGTAATCAATCGAGTTGCTTCATAAATACCGATGTAGCCAAGAGAAATTGTTGCATAACCACCAGTAAGGAAGCGAGCGATTTTCTCTCCTTTTTTTAGGCGCGCAATAGCACCGTGTTGCCAATGAATTGGCGATACATCACTTACTACATCCTTTAATAAGTTATAGCGTAATAGTAATGCTTTTTCCGCTAATTCAAG
Source organism: Veillonellaceae bacterium (assembly GCA_902834965.1). Next base: position 21,848 of record CADFKY010000005.1, on the reverse strand, counting down.
ACGTTTATCTAAAATTTCAAAGAATCTTTCTTCACTACCGCGAGCTAAGATACCAATTTGAGGTAAGTTCAAACTTACAACGCCCATATTAAAGCGCCCATCAAACTTATAGTTCCCCTTTTCATCCTTCCAAGGAGATAAGAAAGAACGACATCCCATGGGGCTAAATACATTACCTTCATAGTTTTCCTTCATCTTCTTAGCAGAAATGTAATCTGGATACATGCGTTTAGCCGTACATTGTGCAGCAAGTTCAGTTAAATAGTAATATGGACTATCAGGCGTTACATTATGTTCATCAAGAACATAAATCAATTTAGGGAATGCTGGCGTAATATATACATCAGCTTCATTTTTTACACCCTTAATGCGTTGTCGTAAAATCTCTTCTGTAATAAGAGCAGCCTCTTTAGCATATTCATAATCAGGTTTAAAATACATGAACAATGTAACAAATGGAGATTGACCATTTGTAGTCATCAATGTATTGATTTGATATTGGATAGTTTGGATGCCATCCTTAACCTCTTTACGCGTACGTTTCCACGCAATTTCACGGGCTTTTTCCATATTTGGTTCCATCCCGTAAATCTCAACTTGTTCTTCAATAACATTGTTAAGGATTTTTTCGTAAGATTTACGTACGAATGGCGCCAAGATGCGATCGATACCATTAATACTTTGACCGCCGTATTGACCAGATGCAACTTGTGCAATAATTTGCGTTGTTACTGTACATGCAACTTGGAAAGATTTAGGTGTATCAATTTTCTTACCATTGATAACCGTACCATTTGTTAGCATATCTTCCAAATTGATCAAGCAACAGTTAAACATAGGCTGGATAATATAATCCATGTCATGGAAGTGGATTGCACCACTATCATGGGCTTCTAAAATATCTGTAGGAATTAATTTACGACGAGCAATATCCTTAGATACTTCACCGGCAATTAAATCACGTTGTGTAGATACGATAGCAGCATCCTTATTAGAGTTTTCATCGAGAACGCTGACATTACTGCGATCTAATAAACCGATTACATCATCATCAGTAGTATTTTGACGACGTTTAAAAGCTTGAACAGCTTTGTAACCTTCATAGGCACGTGCCGTTGCAGGATTATGATACTCAATCAACTTATAATACACTTGATCTTCAATAGCATAAATTGTCATGTCTTTTTGGAGCTTTGTAGCATATTCTTCAATTTCATCAGCAATACGCTGTGCCAACCCCTCTTCGTACAACCCTGTACTACTATGCTCAGCTTTTTCTATAGCCAAAGCAATCTTATTCTTATCAAATGGTACCTTTGTACCATCCCGTTTAATGACCTGCAACATATTGGCAACCTCCCCATTTTGTTACCGCTGAAATATATGTTAAGACATAGAAAAAAGTATGGAAAACCATACTTTTTATAAATTTATATGTAAAAATGTAAAGAATTATGACTAAACTCTCTATTTTTTACCGCTAACTCAGTATACTATATATGGTGGTTGTTTTCAAGAACAAATACAATATAAAGTAAAAATAGGTCCTTTTAGCCATGCCAATACAGCATGAATAAAAGAACCTATATAAATTATAATGTAAAACCAAATAGACGAGTCAAGAAATTAGACTTTTGACCTACCCAACTAGATGGAACAGTTGGATAGAATGTGCGATCAGCTAAAAGATCACGCTCATTGAGATGAATATTTGGCAACAAATCTTTTTTGTATGTACTGTCTAATTTAGAAATAGCTTCTACATACCCTTGATGCGCTTGTACATCACTTTCACTACAATAACCAGTGCCAAAGAAGTGAATTAATCCATTACGATATAATTCGAACGCTCTATGATAGTTAGCATTACTATGATTAAAGGATGCCATGTTACATTGAATTAAAATTCCTTTATCTACCCATTCCAATAACTGTTCTGGTTTTGTAAATAATTGGCGATGCGTTTCTACTTCACTAATGATAGGAACAATGCCCATATCTAGTAAGCTTAGCAACCATGCATTAATATGATGAACCTTACTATTTTCAGGTAATGCTACTAACATAAAATGGCTATTACCCAACAGATACTGATTGCGATGAGCAACGATATATTCAACCATTTCATCACAAAGTAAAACGCGAGCACCACTGTGAATAGTAACATCCACTTGTTGCTCCCCTACTGCAAGTTTTACATCATTCAATGTTGTTTCCATTTCATCCCATGTATTCATATCCATAGATACTGTTACATCAGGTGTACTAAAAATATCTGTAATTCCTTGTTCAGCCAAGGATTTTATCATTTTTACTGATTCTGCCATTGTTTGTGGCCCTTGAGGCCCTAACACAGCTGGCAAAATGCAACCATGTAAGTCAACCACGCGATTCATATTCTTTCCCTTCTACTTACGATAATCCTTTACAGAATTCGTCCCCTTTATAAAATTCATGTTCTTCTCATTTACTTTTCATTTTCTATTCATGATTATATCAAGGTAAAAGTAGCTTGTATAGTGGTTTTTATATAAAAATAGATAAATTATAATACGTTTATTTAATATATTATTTATATTTTCATCTCACCTTCATTAAAAATACCTCATAATCATTACGATTATGAGGTATTTTTCACTCATCTGTATATTATTAACAATTTAATTTTTAAATGTACTTCTCTTATCCCCCATATAATATACTAATTTTACCACTAGAATACCAATAACAACACCTACTGTGTCTATCAAAATATCAGAGAACTGAGAGCTACGACCCGGTGAGAATAATTGTATAAATTCATCAAGACTAGCTATCAACATTCCTAAACCTATCGTTTTTATTACTGTGCCATATGTAATATATCGACGCAGAATCGTATATAAAACACTACCAAGGATTGTAAATTCTGTGAGATGTGCTAATTTTCGAACAATCCTATTCAAGGTCCATATATTTCCATGAAAGCCTAATTTATTAACTATAGGAACAAAAGTCTCTGCAAAAAGCAAACTAAATCCATCTGATGATCCACCATTCTGCATCGAATTATCCCATATAAAAAATACAATTAGCCCTAACAGGATATATAGTATCCAACGTTTCATACTACTCTCCTAAACGCCATAATACATATACTTATATTAATCGCGATCAAAAATATCTCTTGTGTAAACTTTATCCTTCACATCGTCTAAACTCTTATCCCAACGGTTAGCTACTATAACATCACTAACACGTTTAAAATCTTCAAAGTTACGAATTACAGGTGAATTAAAGAAGTCTTCTGCATCAAGAGTCGGTTCATACACAACTACTGCAATACCCTTAGCTTTGATTCGTTTCATTACACCTTGAATTGCAGATGCTCTAAAGTTATCAGAGTTCATTTTCATAGTCAAGCGATAGATGCCAACAATTTTTGGGTTCTTTCCTATAATAACGTCGGCTACGTGATCCTTGCGAGTTCTATTAGCATCAACAATAGCAGAAATCAAATTTTGTGGTACATCATTATAGTTGGCTAATAATTGCTTAGTATCTTTTGGTAAGCAATAACCGCCATAACCAAAGGATGGATTATTATAGAAGTCCCCTATACGAGGATCTAAACATACACCATTAATGATTTGACTAGTACTAAGACCGCGTACCTCTGCATAAGAATCTAACTCATTAAAGTAAGCAACGCGCAATGCTAAATACGTATTAGCAAATAATTTAATAGCTTCTGCTTCTGTAGAATCTGTATACAATTGAGGCACATTTTCTTTAATGGCACCATCAGCTAATAGTTGACCAAAGCGACGGGCCCGTTCAGAGTCTTCCCCTACTACAATACGGGAAGGATGTAAATTATCATATAAAGCTTTACCTTCACGTAAGAACTCTGGAGAAAAAATCAAGTTTTCCGTATTGAATTCTTTACGCATTTGAGCTGTATATCCAACTGGTACTGTTGACTTGATAACCATAACAGCATCTGGATTGATATCTAATACTTTTTTGATAACTTGCTCTACAGAAGATGTGTCAAAGAAATTCTTTTGAGGATCATAATTAGTAGGAGTTGAAATAATAACATAATCAGCACCTTTAAAAGCCTCAGCAGGATCTAATGTAGCTTTAAAATTTAATTTTTTAGTACCTAAATATTCTTGCAGTTCCGCATCTACAATAGGTGACTCTTTGCGATTTAACATCTCTACCTTTTCAGGAATAATATCGAGGGCCACCACTTCATTATGTTGTGCTAATAAAACACCATTTGAAAGGCCTACATAGCCTGTACCAGCAATTGCAATCTTCATTTATTTGCCCTCCATCATATAAAATTCTTTATACCATATCGCAAATTTCCGTAACCCTTCGCGTAAAGATGTATTCGGTTTGAATCCAAAATCTTCTTCTAGAGCACTTGTATCTGCATAGGTTACAGGTACATCACCAGGTTGCATTGCTACTAATTCTTTATGTTCTTCAAAATTGTAATTCTCTGGTAATACACCAGCAGAAATTAATTCCTCTGAAAGAATACGTACAAAATCAAGTAGATTTTCAGGATGACTATTACCAATATTATAAATAGCATACGGTGGCACTGGTAAACCATCAGCTCCATTACGACGCTCAGGTGCTGCACACATAACTTTAGATACGCCTTCTACAATATCATCGATATAGGTAAAGTCACGTTTACAATTGCCATAGTTAAAGATTTTAATCGTACCGCCACTACGCAATGTATTAGTAAAGCCAAAGTACGCCATATCAGGACGACCTGCGGGACCATATACAGTGAAGAAACGAAGTCCCGTACTAGGAATGTTATATAACTTGGCATACGAATAGGCCAATAATTCATTTGATTTTTTTGTAGCTGCATAAAGAGAAACCGGATTATCTACTTTATGATCTGTAGAGTATGGAATTTGTTTATTCGCTCCATATACAGAAGACGATGATGCATAAACTAGGTGCTCAACCCCACTTTCACCGTTATCATAAGAATGACGACAAGCCTCTAATATATTGTAGAAACCAATAATATTAGACTCAATATAAGCATCAGGGTTTGTAATAGAATAACGCACACCCGCTTGTGCGGCTAAGTTAACAACAATACGTGGTTTATAAGTAGAGAAAACTTCTTCGATAAAGGCCTTATCTGCAATATTCCCTTTTTTAAATATCCACGTATTTTTATTATCTTTGCACATCTCATCAATTTGTTGCAATCGATAATCTTTTAAGGCCACGTCATAGTAATCATTAACAGAATCTATGCCGATAATTTGAGTTCCTTCTGCTTCAGATAACAGGGCCATAACAAGATTAGCCCCCACAAATCCAGCGGCTCCCGTTACTAGGATCACCGTGTTGTTTAAGTCTACATTTTTTGAAAGCATATGTACTCCTTTCATGGTTCTGTTAATTATGAGCGTCTTACTTTACGTAACAATTTATCAACACCAGAAGTGATAATAGTGCGCTCAGATGGTATGAGATATAAGATAACCACATACAATACAACGCATAAAATCATGCAAGCTATAGTCCACCATACCGCATCATATAAATGTAAAACACTATATGCAAGAGCACCAACAATAGATGCGGTAATTAGATATACACCTATATTAGTAATTACTCGAAGGGCACTCATATGTATAAATAATGCTAAGAAAATCATAGCAACCATTAACATTTCCATGCGTACTATTGAGCGAGCATAGACAAATGTACTAAAGTCATACTGAATACAAATATAAATGACCGGTATTAATACAACTAAATGTAATATTTGAGTCCAGAATGATAAATTAGGAACTCCTTTTGCACGAAATATTTCGGAAATGAGATTAGCCGTAACAGTCATAATAGCTGAGCTTAATGCCCAAGAACCTAATACGATACCTGCCAATTTCCATTGTGGTCCCAGCAATAGATTCACAACAAAGTCTTGGAATACAAACAATCCTATTCCTATAGGCACTAAGAAAAGAGCCATATAGCGTTGGAAGGTAAAGAATGTATTTGAAAATGCCTGTTCATCCTGTTGTACTCGACTTAAAGCGGCAAACAATACAGGCGCTAAAGATGAAGTAGCCATGGCCATGACGGTTGTTACAATAGCCATAGGCATTTTGTATATCCCCAAATAATAGGCGTCTAAAAAACGACTAATAATGAAGGTATCCACCCAAGCCGTAAGCCATATTGAAAAGGCCTCTGCTAAGGACCATGCACTATAGCTAAACATGTTCATAAAGACACGCCCACTAAAGAATAAATTGATTTGATTCCTTCGACTATTTAATAAGGCCAAAGCCGTAAATAATTGAGCTCCTAACATACCGGCGATCAAAGACCAGTAATCGTATCCCATGAGTGCCATAGGTATCGATATCACTATAGGTGTCAAAATAGTTATAAGGCGAATATTTAGGAGAAACTTAAAGTTAAAGTCCCTTCTATACAAAGCCATCTGCACACTGCTAAAGGCAGATAAAGGTATCATTGCCCCCATTATGGCTAGCGGTATGCCTAAACCATCGTTGCCAACTAATACGGCCAATTCATCACGACCGACTATAATGGCCCCCCATAAGAGTAAAGAAAGAACTAAGTTAGCAATAAAAGCTACATCTGTAGCCTCCTGTTTTTCTTTATCACTTTGAAACTCATGCTGTACAAGAAATTTTTGGAATCCTGCATCAGCAAGCATCTCTGCAAAGGATATAACCATCATAATCGTTGCCAATATACCAAACGCCGTAGGCGCTAGCATATGGGCCAATATTATATTTGTTAGTGGTGTAATAAGCTTTGCTAAAACTTCTGTTATGACAGACCATTTAGCAGCAGCTACTATTTTAGTATCCATTATTTTCTATTGATATTCTTAATGCCCCGCAAGAATAATTCATGGTGAGCTTCACATTCTAAGTAGTTTTGGATTGCCAAATAACTTGTTTTTCCTAATAGGAGTTGCATTAATTTTCGACCAAATAATGCATTGATTGCACGTATAATAAATGATCTACCAATAAATTCACGTAAATAACACTTTACATGTGTATCGGCAAAATCTTTATAGGCTTGTACTACAAAATGAGCATCTCTAATGTGTTCACTTCGTTGTTTATAGGCTGTCAAAGTTTCATCTGCTTCTGACTCAGTAGCTAAACGCGTTCCCATTTCCGTACTACGAATTGGCACTTCAGAGACAATAAAACTATCCTTTGTTGCCTCTACATTGATTAATAAAGAGTCTTTAACAAACTCCTTATGCTGTATATAGAATTCGGAGTTAAAGATAAAGTTACCTTGACCATAAATAATAGTCCCATTGCCATAGTCTTCACGAGAACCTATACAATGACTATGTTGACAAACGACAAGGTCTGCCCCTTTGTCAACAAATTTATGACAATATCTCTGTAGCATTGGTGATGGGTAGCGATAAAATTCCTTCCCACCATGATATAAAATAATGACATAATCACAGGTCTTCTTTAGTGCTTCAACATCATCAAAGCTTTCTAATACATCAAAGGGATTGGCCCCCATTGTATGACAAGAAGCAACGGTAAACTCATGTTCTGCACATAGGTAAAATCCTATACGTATACCTTCTTTTTCAAAGATAAATGGCTTTTTAGCTTCCTTTACATTAGCACCAGCACCTGCATTTTTAATATCATGCTTTTTTAATAGCTCTAATGTAGTTGTTAACCCTTCTACTCCATGATCTAAGCAATGATTATTAGCCAGTGTTAAAAATATAGGCTCTAAAGCTTTATATCCGTAAATTGTTTTTGTGGGCGACTTTAAATTATTACCAAATTTATCAATCGGAGTAGATGCATCAGTTAAGGGCACCTCTAGATTAAACACATTTAAATCAGATTGATTAAAGAGGCCTAACAATTCTTTACCAACTAAAGCTTCTACATTACCAGTTTCAAATAATTCTCTGTTTATATCCGTAGGGACAAAATCAGCCCCGATGTACAGTTTCAAGGTGTAACCACTCTCCCAATTCATAATCTTTTGTCATAGGACGAAACTTTTCTAATCCTGCACCAGGGAAGAACGTTAACTCTCCAATATACAGTCGTCCCTTTATTTCATAGAAATCAACACGTAAAAACGGACAATCCTTACTTAGCTCAGCTGTGAGACGTTTCATCTCCTCATACGTAGCTGGCTTCGGAAACTCCGTAGGTAATGGAGGATAATGACCAAAATGAATCCCCATAGGCTCCCAATCAATATTATAGAAGTTCATACACGTTCCAGTCTTTGAAAAGCGATCTGAACATACTACAGTTAACTTTGGTTCTCCATGGAAGGAATACATCTTATAGTCTAATAAATCATCATTGCCCAATTCAGAAATATATTCTTCTGCTATAATACGACGCGGTACATTCTGATAAGCCCATTCTCTGGCAATTTTAGAATAATCACGTTTTAGAGATGCTCTTAACTTTGCTTTAGCTGCCTCTCGATCAAGGGATGACTTATCTTTACAAATAACGATGCCCCCACTATCATGTGTACATTTCAAAACAAATTGATTAGGCAATGCATCAAAGTCGATATCCTCTACGGAATCCCAAACAGCCAGTGTGGGAATTATATATTGATCGCCTACACGCTGAGAAATAAAATGTTTAGCCTCATGCTTATCTACCATTACTGTTTGTATAGGCTCTCTATAATTAACCTTTAGCCATTGTAACTTTTCGCTGAAAGTTTTTGGATTCTCTAAGTCTAAAGGATATCCCATGTATTTAGGAAAGACCTTCTTTAAAAACTCTTCATCAGATAAAGAGTCATAATAACCTAATTTGATCAATACTCTCGTGCGATAGTAAGGTTTTGTTAAAAAGGACATGCCAACTTTACACAACTTGCTGAGCTTCATTTTTACGTCCTTTCCGGAGCAATTGCACCTCTAAATAAAACATCATCATATAAAAATATGTACTTTTACTTTCATAAGAAACCATGCCCATATCCATAACAATTTGAGAAAGGAACAAAATCAGTACCATTACGTATTCATTACTATGAAAGTTCCGATAACGAATTAAGTTATAGGCAATGTATATATACATTGAGTAATATGCAAATAAGCCGATTACCCCTGTACCTGCTAATAGTTCAATATAGTTATTATGTAAGTAGTAATTCTCTTTACCGTATACGAAATAGGTAAATACTGAAGGGTTATTTACGCCAACCCCAGTTATAGGGGATTGATAAAATAAATCCCACCCAATATCAACCAAAGCCATACGGATAATAGTTGATGAATCGCCACCAGTACCAGAAAAGGCATCCACCATACTCGACATACGGTCTAGTACCTCTGAAAACATAGGCAATTGTAAGACTGCAATACCAACTAACGTAAGAGCCAATAAGGACCCTATAATTTTCACAATAGAATTCACTACATTAGCACTGCGTAAACTTTTAAACACAAATAGTAAGACTGTACCAACAACAACGAACACTAAAGCTTTACGACTGCCGGTAGCCGCTAAAATTCCCAATGTAGGTAAGGCTATAATATTCCACCAACGAGGACGATCATACAACATATAATATAATGTCATAACGATCGCATTGGCCCCTAATAAACCTACTGTATTCGCATTTAATGCATCATTGGCAATTCGAGCAGAAGATGACAAAACGGTAATAAAATAATCTAAACCATAGAAATATACAGTATAAAAACAAACTATATAACCAGTCCACATACCAATCTTTAATAATGTGTCCACCGATTTTTTATCTTGATAACACATGTATAGAATGATAAGCATAAAGAATATCTTGACGATATCAAAGCTTCGACTGAGTGCTACAGATGGCTCTATAGCATTAATAGTACTCAGATAACAGGCTCCAATGAAGAGGAGCATATAACCATGCATCCAGGTAAGCCTAAATTTAATAACTCCCCGCTCTCGAATGAGATAACAAATAATAAGTCCAAATAGGCATACAAATAATACATAGGCACCATAATTCGCATCGCCAAGGGCAAAGGAAATGGTCAACGACAACACTAAAAAAATTAGAGTTATGAACCATATCATGCGGTCAGCAATAGCCGTAATATTTAACTTCAATGGTTCTCCTCCTTACAACTCATAAAACATCTAACCAACGTTTAGCAATTTTGCATAGTGGGAATTTGTCACGCACCTTAATGGCTTCTTGTGAAAGTTTAGTTGCCAATGCAGGGTCTTTTAGAACGCTACGCATGGCTTCATACATAGCCTGTGTATCTCCTACAGGCACCAAGATACCATTCTCTCCACTTGTTATGACCATACGAGCCCCACCTACTGGACAGTCTGTAACAACTGTAGGCAAGCCCATGCCAAGTGCTTCAAGCATAGAGTTTGAAATACCTTCAAAATCAGATGACGAAACATACATAGAACAAGGTGCAACCTTCTCTAAAATATTACTAGCAAAGCCAGGCAATAAAATACGATCCTCTAAATTGAGCGCTTTAATTTGAGCCCGTAGTTCATCCTCTAAAACGCCTTGCCCATAAATGACGAGTTTATACTCTGGGAACTCGTCTGCTAGCATACTAAAAGCATTGATCATCATAGGCAAATTCTTTTGCGGATGCAATCGACAGGCTGTAACGATTGTCTTTTCCCGTTCTCCCTCAATTGGTGGTGGCAATTTACCATTAATAGGATTTGGAATGATAACACCACGCTTTTGTACCGATTCAGGGAAATATGAACGTGCATCTTCCGTTTGGAATACTAACGCATCAGCAAATCGAAAGGCAAAATTACGCAATGCTTGTTGATGCCAACCGATAGGTACCTTACGCGGATTATTTCGCTCCGAAAAGACAATGCGATTCTTCACAAACCATGAACTAATAGCCAATATAAAGCTTGATGCAGACAAGAAAGATAGACATGTTGCATTCGGTCTAGTCTTTAAAATCTTTATTAGCTCTTTTATTTCCTGCATAAAGCGAATCACTTTATTAGAACTTGTGGTATGAATTTCAATTTGCTCTATCCCATTTTCTAAGGCATATTCATTACCATAACGATTGGGACTAGTTTGGATGACCGTAATATGATGACCATCATGCACCCATTGACGAGCTAACTCTGTTAAAATTCGTTCAGCTCCATCATTGCCAAGGGAGATGGTAACAATGATTATTTCCTTTTTCATAGTCCTTCCTCTTGGATATATTCTGCAAGTCTTACATAAGCCTGCGCCATTGTTACCTTAGGCTGCCAGCCTAAGGACTTTAATTTTTTTGAACTCAAGAACATGTGCACTGTCGGCGCATAGCCTAAGCCTTGTACATCTTCTGGAATATCAAAAATGACTTCACTCTTATCATGACTTACATGAGTTGCTACCAAATGCGCAATACTTGCTATAGATCGAGTTTCCTCATCATGACATACATTGTATGCTTCACCAGCTTCTCCGTCCTTCATAAGGGTTAAAATGCCCGTTAATGCATCAGTAATATAGCAATAATTAGACATAGAATCACCCTTTGTATGAAGTACAATATTTTCATTTTTTAGAGCACTCTTAGTGAATTGCATAAATACGCGATTATCTGAAACAGGAACACCAGGTCCAAAAGTTTGTGCCAATCGAGCTATAACAGCTGGAACGCCAAATTCTACGGCATAAGATTTACAATAACACTCACATAATCTTTTACTTTCAGAATAAGAGCTACGCACATTTAAATGATCTAAATATCCTAATCGCTCTTCAGTCATCACCTGTCCCGATTCATAAGGAACACCATACTGTTCCATACTCGATAGATACACAAGTTTCTTTACTGCTTTATGACGACCTAATTCAAGCATAGCTTCAGTACCATGAATTGATGTACGGATAGTTTCTACAGGATGCTCCATAAAGAATTTAGATTGTGTTGGTGCTGCACCATGTAAAATATAGTCACAAGGCACATCAATAGATTCTAAAGAACCATCGATAAGTGTAATAGAATCATTATCTAAATAATCACCTAGAATAGCCTGTGCTTTGTCATGACTACGTACGTGACCTATTACCTGTATATCTAGACCATACGCTTCATTAGCAAGTATAAGCAGTTTTATAAACATAGAGCCAATGAGTCCCGTCGCACCTGTCACAAGAATGCGTTGATGGCGGAGGAAATCAAAGTGCTTTTTATCTTGTAGTAAAGCTACTAACTCGCGTTTAATAACGGAATTACTCATCTTGTAATCCTCCTAATTCACGGTTCTTAATAATACCTGTGAACATATAATAATCAGATGGTGTCGTAATTTTTATATTTTCTGTCTCCCCTAATACTGGATACAATGTGTAACCATAATGCATCATCATGGACGCAGAATCGATAAAATCATGGATACCTTCTACTTTTGCTCGATCATGAACCGATAGAATATCGTCTAGTTTAAAGCTTTGAGGTGCTTTTGCCATAAGACATTCACTGCGATTTAAAATACGATTGATAGAACCATTATCCGTAACCATAACGGTTTCAATAGCAGGTGTAACAGTGATAGCAGACCCCTTTGTTTCTACAGATTCGATATTTCTCTCTATTGTTTCCTTATCTACAAGCGGTCTAACACCATCGTGAATCAATACAGTAACATCTTCATTAGGAAATAAACACTTCGCTTCTGCCAATCCATTATATTGAGAATCTAAAGCACTTTCTCCACCTGGAACAATGGATAGAACCTTTTGTAACCCAGCCTCTTTGATGAGGTTCTTGGTGTGATCAATCCACTCTGCTTTGCAGGCTAGAACAATGCCATCAATTAAGTCCGTTTGTTCAAACACATCTAAAGTTTGAATCAAAATAGGTCTACCGTTCCATTCTAGAAACTGTTTTGGCGTCTTACTGTTATTCATTCGAGCACCTACGCCACCCGCAAAGATTACTGCTATTCGTTTCATAGGCCCTCCTTAAGGTTGAGCTTCGTTCTTGGCATAATGTATGCCTCTATACTCCTTATAAGGTGTGTGCAAGTCAGCAAATACAGCATCATGTTTTGCTACGCGCTGTTCTACTGGAGGTAATTGCATATAATCGCCCCAAATGAGACGTAAATATCTTTCATACCCTTTCATAACTGGTATTTGATGGCCTTCAAAATCTTTATATATAACAGATTCGAAGTCTTCTCTAGGATGGCGCAGCTTCATACCCTTCAAACTACCAATTAGTTCAGTACACTCCTTGCTCGTATTGAAATCGTATTTAGTCATTTGCTTTTCTGCAAATCGCCATATATAGTAACGTAATGACTGACTAGAGAATACCTTATAAATACAACCTGCTAATGCACGATACATCGGTCCTTTATTATCCGGCAATCGTTGTGCATTGAAAAGTGCAAAGGTCATAGCCCACATCAGTTGTAGCGCTCGACTAATTTTACCTGGTGCACAGCCATCAATGGGCATGATTTCAAGAGCTAAACCATGACAAATATCTTCGTGCATACTATGACGATTAATAAATGTCGTGTTGTTATCTCGAATAGAAGCACCCGCATCATGATAGATATGATTTCGATCAGTTCGACAATAAGTATACCGTTCTGTATCTGCATATTTAGGCCATAATTCAGCTAATTTTTCATAATCGGGACGTGGCATAAATAAATCTAAATCATCATCCCAAGGGATAAATCCATTATGACGTATAGCCCCAATGAGACCACCGCCACAGAGGTAAAAGCGCAAATTATGTTTGTCGCAAAACTCTTTAAAGTACAGCAACATAGCAAGCTCTTTTTCTTGTATTTCCTTTGTCATAGATGTACTCATAGGGACCTCTTTCAACGTAATACAGCTAGTACTGTATCAACCATCGTTTTAATATCTTGTAGAAAAGAAAATTCTTTAATACTCTTTAAATTCCAAGCCATCTTGCCTGGTAATACCTCATTAATATAGACTTCATTAACATTTTGCGCATTTTGTAAAAGTTGATCTTCATCTTTATAAGCAATGCTTGCCACACTAGTTACCCCAGCTGGTAATAATAGGGTTGCCTTCATTTCATCGGTATAAGCCGCCACATAGCGAGGCACTTCTGGTCTTGTGCCGACAAAGCTCATATCGCCTAAAAGGATATTGATAAGCTGAGGCAATTCATCAAGACGACAACTACGAAGCATATTTCCAACCTTAGTAACGCGCATATCATTTTGTGATGTTACTTGAGCACCTAATGATTCCGCATTTTTTACCATTGTGCGGAACTTATAAATACCAAAGGTACGACCATACTGTGTAACCCGTGTTTGACGAAAGAAAACCTCTCCTTCGCTATCCCGTTTAATCATAATGGCTAACACAAGAAATACAGGGCTCAATATAATGAGCATCCCTGCGGCCATAAGGCGGTCAAAAATACTTTTACATAAAAGGCTCCCACGCTTTTGATTTAACAATTCAAAATAAGGACGCACAGCTTCACACTGCAGCTCTTTTGGGAGATCGTGAAAGTTTTTTACTAGCATTCCGTAATAATCCTTTTAAACTGTTTAATGATATATTGCACTTCTTCATCTGTTAGCAATGTATGAAGAGGCAATGTGATTTCATTTTTAAACTGATTATAAGCATTTGGATAATCATCGATGGTAAATCCGAAATTCTTATAAGCCGTGTGCATCGGAATTGGTTTGTAATGTACATTCGTTGCAATGCCAGCTTCAGCCATAGCTTCAATTACCTTGTTGCGATATTCAGCATCTTGTCCATCTAAACGTACTAAATACAAGTGCCCACTACTTTGATGTTCATCAGTATAATGATGTAGCAATGTAACCGGTAAGTCTTTAAAAGCTGCATCATAAGCTTCGATGATTTCTTTACGACGTGCTAACAATTTTGGGTATCGCTCAAATTGAGCTAATCCAATAGCCGCCATAATATCGGTCATATTACATTTATAATAGGTACCTTTAATATCATATTCCCAAGCGCCTGCTTTTGTTTTAGCAAGAGCATCCTTATCTTGACCATGCAAAGATAATAATTGGAATTGCTTATAAATAGCTTCATCATCAATACCATCTATGTGTCGCCATGTAGCACAGCCCCCTTCAGCAGTTGTAAAATTCTTTACTGCATGGAAGGAAAAACTGCTGAAATCAGCTACATTACCTGTTGGTGTACCTTTATATGAGGCCCCAAAGGAATGTGCACAGTCCGCTACAATAGGAATATGTGCCAATGCTTTTTGAATATCATTAGATGGTGTAAAGAGAGATTTCTTTTCTTCTACAATGGAACGCAAACGATCGTAGTCACAAGGGACACCAGCAATATCTACGGGGATAATAGCTTTTGTTTTTGGCGTAATAGCACAAGCCACTGCATCGTAATCCATTTCAAATGAATCTTTTTGGGTATCAACAAGAACTAGTGTAGCTCCCACATGAACAACAGGACTTGCACTAGCTGTATAGGAATAAGCACTAGTAATTACTTCATCGCCGGGGCCAATACCTAATACACGAAGAGACATCTCAAGCGCCGCGGTAGCAGAGTTTAAACAAACAGCTTTAGGTGTACCTAACTGTACCGCAATCTTTTTCTCTAATTCTTTTGTGCGCGGACCAGTTGTAATCCAACCACTTTTTAAGGCTTCTACAACTTCATTGATTTCTAACTCTGTAATATCGGGAGGGGAAAAATTAATTTTCATATACAATCACCTCATGACTTTCTGTACCTTATGGATACGCTTGATTTATCAAATCAAATTTATATTAATTACTATTACGCATCAATTACGATGGATCCTAGTAGAGGAATACCAACCTGAGTCAGTCGTTTTTTTGCTTCTATTAGATCTTTAGGACTAGCTACTTCATTTTTAACAACAAGCATAACGCCATCGGATTTTTCCGCTAATACAATAGCATCCGTAACATCTAATACAGGCGGTGTATCAATGATAACCACATCGTATTCATCGCGAATATATTCCCAAATTGTAGATAACTTACTAGAATCTACTACTTCAGAAGGATGCTCAACTATCTCGCCCGCAGTAAGCACATCCAAATGAGGAATTATATTACGATGAATCGTCAAATCTTCATCCATGATAACTGCATTTGTAAGACCTTTATTTTGTACATTGAATGCTACATGCTGTACTGGATTACGTAAATTACCATCTACTAAAAGAACTTTATTATTATTCTTAGATAGAGCTATTGCCGTATTGGCCGCCACCTCAGAGGTACCTTCTCCACCAGTAGCAGCTGTAATACAAATTATCTTACTTTTATGTTGATTGCATACGTATTGTAAATTGCTGCGCAATGTACGATATGCCTCTACTAGCGGTGTATCACCACGTTCATTAGAAATTAGTCTTATCATATTAACCTCTCACTTTGCGCCACAATGCTACGATACGATTACTAGGTTCTTCATATTTCTTTTCTTCATGATTTGGAATGACACCTAAGTTTTCAATACCAAGAATCTCATTGATTTCTTGTACGGATTGAACCTTGCGATTACAGAAGAACTGACCCAATGTGTAAAGGCAACCAAGAATAATTCCTAAAATTGCAGAGCCTAATAAAATAAGTACTTTACGAGGAGCAATAGCTTTTTCTGGCAATGTAGGAGCATCTACGATTTGCACTTCATTTGGCACCATTACTTCTGCTACCTTGGCTTCTTCTAAGCGTTTAGATAGCATTTCGTAAATATCTTGTGCTACATCTACATCACGTTTGGCTTGAATATAACCACGTTCTTTTTCTGGTAAGTTTTTCATAGCCTCTTCGTTTTCTTTATCAAGTTCAGCCAATGTAGACTCTTTGCCTTGTGCTACGGCTAAAGCCGCTTCATTTCTGAATTTATCGGCCAACAAACCTTGTTGAGCAGAATTGCTAGATGGTGCTTGTTGGGTTGCAATAGCATTAATCTCAGCATTTAAGCCGCTTTTTGCTTCTTCAATTTGTTGGTTAAGTTCTTTCATCGCAGGATGCTCATCAGTATATTTGCCAACATAGGAAGCCCTACGAGATTCTAAATCGGCTAGTTGCCCTTTATAAGCCTGAACGGTAGCACTGTCAGCAATACTTTTACCAGCAGAACCTAATTGCTCATTAATACTGCCCAACGCTGCTTGCGCTGTTTCTAAATCAAGTTGATTTTGAGCTTTCTCACGATCGATAAGGGTAATCTTATCCGTTAATCCCTTCATTTGATCTGCGGTGGAGTAAACCTTATTATCCACTTGGAATTGTTGCAATTTCTTTTCTGCTTGCTCCAATTCTTCTTTTGCAGTTACTACGCGTTTTTGCAAGAACTCACGTGTCGTCCGTTGCTCAACATGTGAAATGTCTGCTAAGCGCTTTAAGAATGTATCAATTAATAATTGATTAGCCTCTTGTGCTTGTTCTGGACTTTTACCAGTTACACTAACTTGTAATAATTCAGTTTCTTTATATGGTTTTGTTTCGATACGCGTTTTAACAAACTCTTCGTATGTAGGTGCTTTACCTGTTCCCTCTGGATCTTCAATAGCGGAAATAACAGGTTCTACAACATTACGACTCTTTAAAATTTCTGCATCTGTATTCATCAATTGACGTGCCATAGAATCAGAATAACCATTAGCACTTGATAATACAGAGTTACTTAAACCTTGAGATTGTTTAATGCGCAACATAGATGTAGATTGATAGGTAGATGGTGCTAACAGGCTATATGCACCACCTAATACAATACAAGCAACCGTTACATTGATAATTTTACGGCGCCGTTTAACGAGGACTCTACCGACCTCTTTTAAATCAATAATTTGTTCCACCCATATACCCCTTTCTGTGAAAGTTTACAAACAACAGGGTCTCTCCCTTTTAGGAATATGTACTGTATATCTCCCTCTCACGTAGATTACAGTTTTGAATAAATGATTATAATTAAATTGTTATACATTATGATTTGGATGATATGTTGGGACGATATCTTGTAATACATTGATTACATCCAAATCAGATTTACACGTTTCAAAGCGCTCGATTTCACCACTTAACCATTCTTGGTCTACATCTTCTAATGCAGCTTCAAAAATCTTCTTATGTGTAGTTGTGTTAGTGCCTTCTTCAGCAGTTAATAATTCTTCATATAGCTTTTCACCTGGACGTAAGCCAGTAAATTCAATACGAATATCTTTATCAGGCTCATATCCAGAAAGACGAATCATATTCTTTGCTAAATCAACAATTTTCACTGGTTCACCCATATCTAATAAGAACACTTCACCACCATTCCCCATAGCACCAGCTTGTAAAACAAGTTGGCTTGCTTCTGGAATAGTCATAAAGTAACGAGTCATTTCGGGATCTGTAACAGTTACAGGGCCGCCAGCTTCAATTTGTTTACGGAATAATGGAATAACAGAACCTCGACTACCAAGAACATTACCAAAGCGAACGGTAATAAACTTTGTATCGTACTTATGATTCATACCAAGTACAACCTTTTCTGCCACTCGCTTCGTAGCACCCATGACACTTGTTGGATTTACCGCCTTGTCTGTGGAAATCATAACAAACCGTTCAACACCATGTGCCCCTGCTACATCTGCTACATTACGAGTACCATAAATATTATTTAGCACCGCTGCAATTGGTTGGATTTCCATAAGTGGTACATGTTTATGAGCTGCAGCATGGAATACTACATCTGGTTCATAGTCAGTAAAAATTTGGTCTAACTGATTTTTATCTCGAATATCAGCAATAATGGGAACCAAAGTCCCTTCAGGTACAATGGATCGCAACTCTTGGTGAATAAGATAAATACTATTTTCACCATGTCCTAGTAACAATAGTTTTTTAGGTTTTACCCGCAGTACTTGACGACAGATTTCAGAACCAATAGAACCACCTGCACCAGTAACAAGAACTACTTTATCCTTAAGATATGGTTCCACCTTAGATGTATCGAGATGAATTTCATCACGCTCTAATAAGTCCTCGATAGAAACAGGATGAAGATGGGATACAAGGACTTCGTCATCTAGTAACTGGTACATCCCCGGCAATGTATTAATCTTACATTTAAGAGGAGAGCAGATTTCCATAATCTCACGAATGACATCGCGCTTTACAGATGGCATGGCAATGATAATTTCTTCAACCTTATATCTTGCTACAAGCATTGGAATATCTTCACGATTCCCTAAAATTCTAAAGCCATTCATAAGACGGTTATGTTTAAACATATCATCATCAACAAACCCAATGATTCTTCGAGACCGCTTATGATAACGTTCGATTTCACGAGCTATCGTTGCACCGGCATCACCAGCACCTATAATGAGTGTATTTACTTGGCCACTTTCACCATCGTCCCCATTACTATAATGAAGTGCCACATAATGAAGTAACATACGTCCCATACCAACGGTACCGGTAGTTAAAAACCATGTAATAAAATAGATAGAACGTGGTAAAGATTTGCCAAAAGCAAACATGGAGGAATAAAAGATTGCTGTACCAATAGTTGTAGCTACAAAAACAGCTAAAACCTCTCTCATCCCTGCATAACGCCATATGCGCGTATATAGGTGCATAACCAAGAACATCAACATATATGAAACTAATAATAATGGCAATGCATCTACCATTTGATCAATATATCGAGGTTCTATATAACCGTCAAATCTAATAAATAAACTGATAAATGCAACAATAACAATCGTCGCAATATCGGCAATAAACAGTATGGCTGGTAATAAATATGAACGCAAAAGAACGCCCCCTTATATGTGAGATAAACCCTATCCTTAATTTTTGCCGATTCGAGATACCATGTATGCGCCGGTCAAGATTGGAGCAATATCACGAGCAAAGTTGATGCGGCTATTTTTAGTCAAGTAAAGAACATCCCCTTCACGCATAATATAGTTTTCGGACATATCTCCAGTTTGTAACATACGATTTAAATTTATAGGAATTGGTTTTTCAGGATTATCTTGATGAATCAAGTAAATTTTCTTTTTAGCTGTATCCCAGTTAAAGCTACCAGCAGCACCAATAGCATCGATAACGGTACTAGACTTAGTCAATGTATAGGCACCAGGTTTATTAATCTCACCGAATACATACACACGAACACCACCAAGTTTCGTAACATTTACAGTAATATCTGGATTAATAATGTAACGAGATAGACCTTGCTGTAATTGAGCCGTAAACTCATCGACGGTTAATCCATCTGCTTTTACTGGTCCCACCATAGGGAATGATACATATCCATCAGGACGGACAGTGTACATGATGTCGTTCCCATTACGTGTACCAAGATCCGCTTGTTGTACAACTTGAATGGTTAGTTCATCCCCTTGACGTAGACGATACTCTTTATCTGAGCTCACAACAGATGCACTCGTTTCTAGTGGTGCATGACCTTCTGTTTGTAATGCTTTAGCATTGTAGGACTGTTCTGTTGTTACATTAACAGGTGTAGCCATAGATGTTGTTGTGGCACATAAGAATGCTGCCATCATCATATACTGTTTTTTATTCATACTTTACCTCTTTGATTTACATACAACCCACTCAATACATCACTTATTTTCTAAGATTATTAATCCTAAAAAATCGGTTAAGTCATTTTATCATTATTTTAAATTTTCTTCCATAAACGCAGACCATTCTGAGCTAACTTCATCAAAACTTTAAGAAGGAATCCCGTAAATATAAGGTTTTCACCATCTATTCATGGGTATTTTTTTACTCACTTCACTCACATTTCACCCGATTTTTTCATTTATTTTCGATAAATAAATTAAATATATATAAACTCAATTCACCATCGCTTCACAAAATCATCAAAATCTCATCAAATTTATTGATGAAACAAAAAAATAAGGTGTATATACTAGCTTTCTAGTATATACACCTTATTTAAAATTTTAGATAAGTACTACTGACTTAAGGTATTAATTATTCAACACGACCGCCTAAATATGCTTCCATAACGCGAGGATCATGACGTACTTCATCAGCTGGACCAGATAATACCATTTTACCTGTTTCCAATACATACGCGTAATCAGCAATTTTCAATGCTTGTCGTACATTTTGTTCTACCAAAAGAACAGTAGTTCCTTCAGCACTAATTTCTTTGATAGTTTCAAAGATTTCATTTACTACTAATGGTGCAAGACCCATTGATGGTTCATCCAATAGTAAGAGCTTTGGACGTGCCATAAGTGCACGACCAATAGCTAACATTTGCTGTTGACCACCAGATAGAGTACCACCTAATTGGTAACTACGTTCGTCAAGGATTGGGAAGCGTTTAAATACTTTTTTAATATCTGCTTCAATCTCATTATCGTTACGGATATAAGCACCCATTTCTAGGTTTTCATAAACGCTCATATCTTGAAGAATTTGACGACCTTCAGGAACTAAGGAAATACCACCATGTACAATTTGATGTGTTTTATGGCCAGTAATATCTTGGCCTTCAAATAATACTTTACCAGATGTTGGTTTTACAAGCCCCATGATGGTTTTCATAGTTGTAGATTTACCGGCACCATTGGCACCAATCAAAGATACAATAGAGCCTTGAGGCACTTCTAAACTAATATCTTTTAAGGCTGTAATATGTCCATAACCAGCCACGATGTTTTCTAGCTTTAACATATTACGCCTCCTCTTTACCTAAGTAAGCTTCAATTACAGCCTCATTATTTTGAATTTCTTGAGGTGTACCTTCAGCAATCTTTTTACCAA
>CADFKY010000004.1 GCA_902834965.1 Veillonellaceae bacterium | reverse complement strand
TCGATGATGAGTTAGATGCACAAGCGGTTTTATCCGTTGTAAAAGATAAATCTACTGTTGAACTTACATGTTTCGTTGATAAAATTGTTCTTCGCGGTGTAGAAACAAACGATGATATGTATGCAGCTATTGATTTAGTAATAGACAAGATCGTACGTCAAATCCATAAACATAAAACTCGTTTAGCAAAACGCTTCAAAAAACAAGAAGCTTTCCATCCTGAAGCTTTAGCAGCTCCTGTAGAAGAGGAAACTATCGAAGTTGTAAAACGGAAACATTTTGCAGTACGTCCTATGGATGTAGAAGAAGCTATCTTACAAATGAATCTTATTGGCCATGACTTCTTTATGTTCTTCAATGCTGAAACAGAAGCAATGAACGTAGTATATCGTAGACATGATGGATTCTATGGTTTGATTGAGCCAGAATTACAATAACCTATAATATCGGCT
Organism: Veillonellaceae bacterium; assembly: GCA_902834965.1. The sequence continues at coordinate 24,867 of CADFKY010000004.1, read as the reverse complement.
GACAATAATCCTAACTCCTTTCTACTTTTTAAATCAGCCGATTATTATATCAAGGTGGATGACCGTTTTGAGTCATCCACCTTTTTTATAAAATGCTATAAATAATCGTGAAATGCCTTGAATTCTTTGACTATTCAAGGCATTTTCGTTATAATAAATTAGATAAAATAATGTAAGATGTCCTATAGAGGAGTGATTTGTTTGTTAAGCTTTTTACAAAGGCTATTAGGCAATAATAACGCAAAAGAAATTAAAAAAATGCGTGCTATTGCTGATCATATTAATGAAATTGAACCGAATTATGTTAAATTAAGTGATGCTAACTTAGTAGCAAAAACCGATGAGTTTAAACGTCGTTTGCAAAAAGGGGAAACGTTAGACGACATTTTGCCAGAAGCATTTGCTGTAGTTCGAGAAGCATCTAAACGTGTGTTAGGCATGCGTCATTTTGATGTGCAGTTGATCGGTGGTATTTGCCTTCATAGAGGTAATATCGCAGAAATGCGTACTGGCGAAGGTAAAACATTAGTTGCTACATTGCCAGTATATCTAAATGCATTGACAGGTAACGGCGTACATGTTGTTACAGTAAATGATTATTTGGCTACTCGCGATAGTGAACAAATGGGTCGTTTATATAACTTCTTAGGCCTTTCTACAGGTCTTATTGTGGCTAATCTCGATTATAACCAACGTAAAGAAGCATATGCATGTGATATTACATATGGTACAAATAATGAGTTTGGTTTTGACTATTTGCGCGATAACATGGTATCTGATGTATCTCAAATGGTACAACGTCCATTGAATTACGCAATTGTCGATGAAGTTGACTCTATTCTTATCGATGAAGCGAGAACTCCATTAATTATTTCTGGTCCTGGTCAACGTTCCACAGATAATTACTACAAGTTAGCTAAAATTGTTCCTCATCTTGTAAAAGATGAAGATTATACAATTGATGAAAAACAAAAGACTATTGCACCTACTGATTCTGGTATCGCAAAAGTCGAAAAAATGCTTGGTGTTGAAAACTTGTATGATGCAGAAAACATCGAGTTAAACCATCTACTTGGTGCATCTTTACGTGCTTATGCTATGATGCATCGCGATACTGATTACGTAGTTAAAGATGGTGAAGTTGTTATCGTCGATGAATTTACAGGTCGTTTGATGTTTGGTCGTCGTTATTCTGATGGCTTACATCAAGCTATCGAAGCTAAAGAAGGCTTGAAGGTTGAACGTGAAAGTCAAACATTGGCTTCTATTACATTCCAAAACTATTTCCGTATGTATAAAAAGCTTGCTGGTATGACTGGTACAGCTAAGACTGAGGAAAAAGAATTCATCGATATTTACGGTTTGGAAGTATTGCCTATTCCTCCAAATAAACCATTAGCCCGTGTAGATTTGCCAGATCAAATCTTTAAAACTAAGGCTGCTAAATATCGTGCCGTAGTACGTAATGCTGTAGAACGACATCAAACTGGTCAACCTATTTTGATTGGTACTACATCTATTACACAATCTGAAGAGCTTTCAGATATGTTATTACGTGCAGGCGTACCACATAAAGTATTGAATGCTAAACATCATGAAAAAGAAGCTGAAATTGTTGCCAATGCTGGTCAAATGGGCATGGTAACAATTGCTACAAACATGGCAGGTCGTGGTACTGATATTACATTAGGTGAAGGTGTACCTGAATTAGGTGGCTTGGCCATCTTAGGTACTGAACGTCATGAAAGTCGCCGTATCGATAATCAGTTGCGTGGTCGTGCTGGTCGTCAAGGTGACCCAGGTTCCTCTCAATTCTTCTTATCTTTAGAAGATGATTTGATGCGTATCTTTGGTGCTGACAATATTACAGGCATTATGGATAAACTTGGCATGGAAGAGGATGAACCTATTGAGCATTCTTTGATTACTAAATCTATTGAACGTGCTCAAAAGAAAGTAGAAGATCATAACTATAATATTCGTAAATATGTACTCGAGTATGATGATGTTATGAATCAACAACGTGAAGTATTATACGAACAACGTCGTCGTATTTTACGTAATGAGTCCTTACGTGACACAATCAATGAAATGATTGATAAACTTGTTACTGAATCTGTAGATGCTTATGCAGATGAGAAATTATATCCAGAAGAATGGGATTACGAAGGTCTCTACAAGCACTTGAGTCAATATTTCTTAACCGAAGATATTATGACTCCTCAAGATATGGAAGAATATAGTCGTCAAGAATTATTAGAACGCTTGCTTGAAATTGCTCATGCTGAGTATCAAGATCGCGTTGATATGCTTGGTGATGCTATGTTTGGCCAGCTTGAAAAGGCTATTATGTTGCGCGTTGTTGATAACAAATGGATGGAACATTTGGATAATATGGATATGTTGCGTGAAGGTATCGGTCTTCGTGCATATGGCCAAAAAAATCCATTGGTGGAATATAAATTTGAAGCCTTTGATATGTTCCAAAACATGATTGCTGCTATCCAAGATGAAACAATCATGGCGTTGTACAAAATTCGTGCACAATTGATTCAAGAAATTGAAGAACCAGTTGACCACTTAGAAGGTGCACAACCCCATCATGAAGATGTGTTGGAGCCACAAAACATAGATTAAGATTTGTGAATGGCACGTTGCTCAATGGGATTTCCTTCTGGGCAACGGCCATTTTTCTATTTTATTAAGGTGATAGTTTATCGATGTAATAAGCTAATAAGTTAAAGGTGGTGAACATAAATTGTTAGAAGATTTAAAACCTATTATTTCTAATCTAGAAGAACGTATTTATGGAATGAGGGATTCACTTTAACATTGCTCAGAAAGAAGATCGAATCTTTACACTCGATGTGCAAATGAGCGACCCTACATTTTGGGATGACCCAGACAAGGCTCGTGAGATTTCTCAAGAAGCCACACAATTGAAAAATGCTGTAGAAAGCTATAAACAACTTGTTAGTGATATTGAAGATGCTAATGTAATGCTTGAGATGGCAATAGAGGAAGATGATCGTTCTTTGGAAGGTGAAATCAAGGATTATGTTCAACAAATAGAAGAAACTGTAGAAAAACAAGAAGTTCTTTTATTGCTTAGTGGTGAATATGATGCTAATAATGCGATTTTAACATTCCATGCTGGTGCAGGTGGCACAGAGGCTCAAGATTGGTGCTCCATGCTGATTCGCATGTATTTACGTTGGGCTGAAAAAGCAGGATTCTCTATTGAATTGATGGATGAACAACCTGGTGATGAGGCAGGTACAAAATCTGCTACATTTTTAATTAAAGGTGAAAATGCTTTTGGTTATTTGAAATCTGAAAAAGGTGTACATCGTCTAGTGCGTATTTCACCATTTGATGCTGCTGCACGTCGTCATACATCCTTTGCTGCTGTTGATGTAATGCCAGAAATCGATGATACAGTAGAAATCAATATTGATATGAAAGATGTACAGGTAGATACATACCGAGCTAGTGGTGCTGGTGGTCAGCATATCAATAAAACAGATTCTGCTGTACGTATGACGCATAGGCCAACAGGTATCGTAGTTCAGTGTCAAACTCAACGTTCTCAAATGCAAAATAGGGAACAAGCATTACGATTATTGCGCGCCAAATTATTTGAATTAGAATTAGAAAAACAAGCAGAACTTAAAGAGCAAATTGGTGGTACCTATCAAGCGATTGAATGGGGTAGTCAAATTCGGTCGTATGTATTCCACCCATATAATCTCGTTAAGGATCATCGCACAGGGGTTGAAACAGGGAATGTACAATCCGTTATGGATGGTAATTTAGATCAATTTATGGAAGGTTTCTTGAAAAAAGAAGCGAATTTAACAATTTAGGAGTTCTTATGAAAAAGTTTTTACTATTCCTATTAGTGCTGATTATTGCTTTAGCAGCAGCAACTCAATTTTTATTACCTTCTTATATTAGTTCCCGTATTGAAAAACAGTTAAATGATTCACTAAAACCATCTTCTCAAACAGTAAATGTTGAGTCTCAACCAGGATTTAAATTACTCTATGGTGAAGCTGATCATGTATATGGTTCTTTAGATGATGTAAAACTTGGTAAATTAAACTTTGCAAACTTCAATTATGATGCAACACAAATTCTTGTAAATCCAATTTCATTATTGGCTAGCCAAGAAATTGATGTAGTAAGTGTAGGTAGTTCTAGTATCGAAGGTACTGTGACTAATGAAGATTTGGCTAAATTCTTAAGTACTCAAGCTGGTAGTGAAATTCAAGATGTAAAAGTAAACATCAATAAAGATAACATCAGCTTAACTGGTAATATGAATGTTGGCATGGTATTTAAAGGTTCTGTTAAATTAGATGGCAACTTAGAATTAAAAGATAATACTTTACTATTCGCACCTAAAAAGTTCACCATTAATGGTGCTACTATCCCAGGTTTGACATCTAATGTATTAGAGGCTACAGAAGTTTATAACTTTAATAACTTCCCAATTCCTGTGAAAGCTGAAAGCTTAACTGTTGATAATGGTGAAATTCACATCAAAGTTAAACCTGTACTTAACTAGAAAGGATTTATCGTGAATCATCGGAATACACAAAAAAGTAAGTACTCTTGGATTCTAATACTCTGTATTATAGTGGGACTTGTATCCTCTTTATATTTGGTATTTGAACGCCATCAGATTGAAAAATCTCAAAATCATATTGAAAATATCGTAGATTATGATGCTGTTCTAAGAGCTAATGCCTTTGAAAAGCGCAGTCAACAAGAGGCTTTTGATGCACTTCGTAATGCAGGTGTAACAGCATTCGCCATTTATGATCGTACCTTAGAAAAAGCTAAGGATGCTGGTCAAGTTAAGGTGTTAAGCTCCGAAGAGATGGATGCAGTCCGTGTTAATGGGGCATCCGTTAAACATGGTGCAACCTATGTAGCATTAATTTCTGGTAAAGAAGGTTACTATAAAGAAATTCGTGAAGACTTATATCATCGTATTGGTAAAGATAAAGTTAAAGAGCTTAATACTAGTATTGGTCCGGTCCTTGAATTATATGGTGCTACCGCTGATAGCTATCTAAAAATGAATCTTGGTATTTCCAAGTTACAAGCTCAAGAAGTTGCTAATCGTGGATTTAATGTTATAGTTCGTCCTACAAACTACAGAAATGTAACATCAGATGACCTCCAATATGTGTTTAAGCGTCTTGAAGGAATTCCACATGTAACAGGCATAATCTTTGCTGGTAAAGAGGCCCTAGGAGCTCCTAATTTAACGGATGAAACATTAGAACTATTACATAAGAATCATATTCCTCTAGTTGGTATTGAAGCCGTTAACCAACTTCAATATGAGCCACAACAAGGTTTCTTGGAAATGGCTGCTAAAGATAATTATAGTGTGGGCCGTGTATATACAATTGCGAAGGATGAATTAAAGAAAATCACTCCAGAAGAAGCAGCTCAACGATTCTATATTAGTGATATTGAACGTAATATTCGTTTCAACTTATTCCCTATGTATGAAACAGGTGTAAACAATGAAACAGTATTACAAACAACTATTAACTATATTGGGATGACCACTGAAAAATTATCTACTAAAGGTTATGAATTCGGTCCTGCTGATATTTATCCTCCTTATACACCAAATCCTTTATTAGTAGTCATCACAATGATTGGTGCTATTGCGCTATTCGTTTATGTTGCTCAAATGTTAGTTCCAATGCGTAAACATACACAATTGGTAGCATTCTTTGGCATTTCCCTTGTATCTGTAGTATTATTCATCATTACAAGTGGTACATTGATTACTCAAATCTGGGCTTTATCTAGTGCTATTATGGCTCCTGTAGGTGCCATGATTCGCTTGATGGAGGAATGGCGTCGTTATGATGGAGCTCGTCCATTAGGTGCTATTAAATCTACCGTATTAGCAGTGCTTTATCTCGTAATTGCTGCATTATTTGCGGCTATTGGCGGTATGTATATTGCATCTTTATTAGGAAATACGAAATTCTTTATGGAATTTGCTATCTTTAGAGGTGTTAAGTTAACATTTGTACTGCCAGTTCTATTAGTGATCATCGCGTACTTACAACGTTTCCCTTTGTGGAAAGGTCGTATGATTAACTCTAAAGAAGAAGCAAAGAAATTTGTAGTTGAATTCTTAACAATGGATGTTAAATTTTACGTATTCTTTGTAATGGCTGCTCTTGGTGGCGTGGCATGGGTATTTGTTGGCCGCAGTGGTCATACAGCAGGTGTTCCTGTACCAGGATTTGAACTTATGCTTCGTCGTTTCCTTGAAAATACATTGTATGCAAGACCTAGAGAAAAAGAGTTCATTATTGGTCACCCAGCATTAATGTTGGCTACGTTTACATTCTTACGTAAATGGCCTACAGTAATCCATTTCTTATTAACTATTGCAGGTGTTATCGGCATAGCTTCAATGGTTGAAACATTCTGTCATATTAGAACTCCTGTATTCATGTCTATTATGCGTGGATATGATGGTTTATTAATTGGTGCTCTCTTAGGTTTGCTTCTTATCATTGCTGTACGTTTCATGATGTACGTAACACAATGGTTCCAAGCGCGGGAGGTTGACCATGAGTAATATTGTTATCTCTGGTTATTATGGTTTTGGTAATGCTGGCGATGAAGCAATGCTTTGTGCCATTATCGATGCCATTCGCAAAGAGGAAGCAGATGCGCATATTACGGTTATTTCTGGTAATCCTACAGAGACAAGCAAAAAGCATAACATTCATGCGGTTGGGACATTTTCCGCATTTGGTATTTTAAAGGCAATTGCCAATTCTGATTTAGTGATCAGTGGTGGAGGCAGTCTTTTACAAGATGCTACAAGTATTCGTAATACATATTACTATTTAAGTATTATGGCTTTAGCTAAAATGATGGGAAAAAAGGTAATGCTTTACTCTCAAGGTATTGGGCCTTTAAATCGTCCCTCTACACGAAGAGCTGTTAGCTTTATATTGCGATTTGTGGATACCATAACAGTTCGTGATTCTATTTCAAAATCTGAATTAGAGTCCTTAGGAATTGAAGATGTAGAGGTTACAGCTGATGCTGTTTTGGCTATGCAACCGGCAGATTTGTCTATTGGTAAACGTATTTTAGAAGGCTATACATCTAAACTACCTAAATCTATAGAGAATCCAAAACGAATTGGTGTTGCTGTTCGTAGTTGGAAAGATGATACAGAATATCGTGAATCATTAGCCAATGTGTTGAGCCGATTACAAGAGCAAGATGAGGTAGAAATTATTTTTATTCCTATGTCTCATCCAGAGGATACAAAAGAAGCTAAAATTATCGCTAGTTATATGCCAAAGGGGGCTATTGTTCTTGAAGGCCCATTCTCTACAGAGGAACAAGTATCCTTATCGGGGAATGTGGATCTAATGATTGGTATACGTCTTCATGCTCTAGTATTTAGCTCTTTAATGGGGAAACCTGTTATCGGTATTTCCTACGATCCTAAAATTACAAGCTTCTTACATATGATTGGTCAAGAACCAATCGGTACAATGACCCATCTTAGAGAAGAGGCTTTATATCAGAGATGTCATAAGCTCTTAAATTCAAGAGAAGAGTACCAAGCATCTTATGATCGTATTGAAGCATTACGTGTTAACTCTCAACGCAATGCAGAAATCGCTATTTCATTACTTAAAAATTATTAATATATTGGATCTAATCCAGAAAGTGAGGTCTCTATGGCTACATTAACACAAGATGTTAAACAACTAGTTCAAGAGAAGGCAAAAGCTATTCGCGTTGGTATTGTACAGTCTGTAACGGCAGCGAAATCTGGTCACCCAGGTGGTTCATTATCCATCGCCGATGTGATGGCCTTGTTGTACTATGTTGAAATGAATGTAGATCCAGCAAATCCAAAAGCTCCTAATAGAGATCGTTTTGTCCTTTCTAAAGGTCATGCAGCGCCTGCATTATATGCTACATTGGCTGAAAAAGGTTACTTTTCTAAAGATGAACTTTTGAATTTACGTAAAATTGACCATATGTTACAAGGTCATCCTGATATGAAACATACTCCAGGTGTTGATATGTCCACAGGTTCCTTGGGTCAAGGTATCTCTGCTGCATGCGGCATGGCATTGGCTGGTAAAATCGACAATGCAGATTACCGTATTTATTCCATTCTTGGTGATGGTGAACTTGAAGAAGGTCAAGTATGGGAAGCCGCTATGTTTGCTGGCCATTACAAACTCAATAACTTAACTGCTTTTGTCGACTTTAATGGTCTTCAAATTGATGGAGATATTACTAAAGTTCTTTCTCCATTGCCTATTCCTGAGAAATTTAAAGCTTTTAACTGGAATGTTATTGAAGTAAATGGTCATGATCTTGATGAACTTCATAATGCTATTGAAGCAGCTAAAGCTTTCACAGAAGGCCCAACTTGCATTGTAATGCATACTGTAAAAGGTAAGGGCGTTGAAGAAATGGAAGGCCAAGCAGGTTGGCATGGCAAAGCACCAAGCGCTGAGCAAGGTATAGCCTTTGTTAATGAAATTATGGGGGTACAATAATGGGTAAAGCAACACGTGAAGCATATGGTAATGCGTTAGCTCGCATTGGTAAAGAAAATACAAATATTATCGTATTAGATGCAGATTTATCAAAATCTACTAAAACTGATACATTTAAAAATGTTTGCCCTGAACGTTTCTTTAATGTAGGTATTGCAGAACAAAATTTGATTTCTGTTGGTGCTGGACTTGCAGCAGCTGGTAAAACCCCATTTGTTTCTTCCTTTGCAATGTTTGCAACAGGTCGTGCATTTGAACAAATTCGCAATGCTGTATGTTATCCAAAATTGAATGTAAAAGTTTGTGCTACACATGCGGGTATTACAGTAGGTGAAGATGGTGCTACACATCAAAGCTTGGAAGATATTTCTTGTATGCGTACACTACCTAATATGACAGTAGTAGTACCTGCGGATGAACGTGAAACAGAAGCTGTAGTTGAATGGGCTGCTTCCTATGATGGTCCTGTATACGTTCGTTTGGGCCGTGCTGGTGTAGATGATGTAACAGCTGAAGGTTATACTTTTGTACCTGGTAAATCTACTACTTTAGTTGAAGGTTCTGATGTAACAATTATCGCTTGTGGTGCTTTGGTTGGTCCTGCTGTTGAGGCGGCAAAAACCTTAGCTGAATCTAATGTATCTGCACGCGTTATTAATATGGCATCTATCAAACCAATTGATGCAGATGCAATCGTAAAGGCAGCTACTGAAACAGGTGCTATTGTTACAGCTGAAGAACATAATATCATTGGTGGCCTAGGTTCTGCTGTGTCTGAAGTTGTTGTTGCTAATAAGCCAGTACCTATGGAATTCGTTGGTGTTCGAGATACATTTGGGGAGAGTGGTACACCAAAAGAATTAATGGCTAAATATGGCTTAACAGCAAAAGACATTGTAGAAGCAGTAAAACGTGTAATCACTCGTAAATAATCAAAGGGGATCCCATGATTGAATTTAAGAATGTTAGTAAAGTCTATGATAATGGTTCTGTTGCATTAGACGATGTGTGTTTAACTATAAATGACGGCGAATTTGTCCTCATTTGCGGTCACAGCGGTGCAGGGAAATCAACTCTATTTAAATTATTAACTCATGAAGTAGTACCTGACGCTGGTACTGTTATAGTTGATGATTTTGATGTTACGCGTATGAAGCGTAGTAAAATTCCAAAATTACGTAGAAAGCTTGGTGTTGTATTCCAAGATTTCCGGTTATTACCGAATAAAACGGTATCAGAAAATATTGCTTTTGCACTTGAAGTAATTGAAGAGAAACCAAAGGTAATTAAAGAAAAGGTAAGTCATGTACTAGAGCTTGTTGGGTTAACAGACAAGGCAAATGATTTACCAGAGGATTTATCTGGTGGTGAACAACAACGTGTTGCTATTGCTCGGGCTATTGTAAATCGACCATCCGTGCTCATTGCTGATGAACCGACTGGTAACCTAGATCCTGATACAAGTAAAGGTATTGTAGATTTGTTTAAGCATATCAATAATTTTGGCACAACTGTTATTATGGTTACCCATAATATGGATCTTGTTTCGTATTTAAATAAACGTGTTATTCGTCTTAAAGATGGTCGCGTTCAAAGTGATAATATGAGAGGTGCAGAAATTAATGAAGCCTAGAACATTGAAATACTTTTTTAAAGAAGCCCTCAAATCTATGAAGCGTAACGGTCTTATGACGTTAGCATCTATTTCTACAGTGGCTTTATCTCTATTTATGCTTGGTGTATTCCTTTGCGGTGTTATCAATCTAAATAACATGGCATCTAGTTTAGAAAACCAAGTTCAATTGAGTATTTATTTAAAAGATGGTTTAACAACTGACCAAATTATGGCTGTAGGTAAGCAAATTAAAGCTATACCAAATCTTAAGCATTTAGAGTTTGTTAATAAAGAACAAGCGATGAAAGAATTCAAAGCACGCCTTGGTGATCAACAACAATTGGTAAATGCATTAGGCGATGTAAATCCATTGCCAAATTCTTATGTATTAACCTTTGATAACCCTAGTGATGTTAAGGCTACAGCTAAATTAGCCACTACATTCCAAGGTGTTGAAAGTACACATTATGGTCAAGATATTGTAGAAGAACTTTTCCGCATTACCCAAGTAATCAGAATTGGTGGTATTGTATTAATCGCATTTTTAGCAGCCGCTACATTATTCATCATTTCTAATACAATTCGCTTGACTGTATTCGCCCGCCGTAAAGAAATTGCCATTATGAAATATGTTGGTGCAACCAATGGTTTTATTCGTTGGCCATTCTTGATCGAAGGTATGTTATTGGGCTTAGTAGGGGCTGTAATTGCCGTACTTTGTGTAGGTGAGTTTTACCATTTCATTACTATGGAAGTTTCTGAGTCCTTAGCATTCTTCCCATTAGTACCAATGTTCCCATTCTTCTATGATGTGGCTATCTATATTCTAGGTGGCGGTATTATAGTCGGTGCTATTGGTAGTACGATTTCTTTAAAACAATACATGAAGGTGTAATGTTTATGAAATACAACACAATCAAATCTCGTCTTGTAGCAACAATTTTAACAGGTATAGTAGTACTGGGAACACCACTATACATTGCTGCGGAAGATGAGGATTTAACGAATCAATTAGATTCAATTCAACAACAAGTTAATCAACAAAACTCTATCAAAGCTGATGCAGAAACTGTCATTGTAAGTGTATCTGAACAGTTGCGACAAATTGAAGAGCAATTACGTCAGGCCCAACAACAGTTAGAATCTATTCAACAGCAACGTGTAGCCGTTGAAAATGATATTACTGTTAATGAAAAGTTACTCGCAGAAGCACAAAAACGCTTAGAAGGACGAGAATCCGTATTTTATAAGCGTGTACGAGATATTTATATCAATGGACGTCTAAGTTATTTAGATGTTGTCATTGGCTCTAAAGATTTTAGCGATTTTGCAAATCGATTAGAAATCTTAAAACGCATCATTGATTCTGACATCAAGTTAATCGATGAAATTAAAAAAGAACGTGCTGAAATTGCGGCACGTAAACAGGCTCTTGAGCAATCTCGAGCTAAGCTAGTAGAGCTTGAAAAAGCTGCTGTAGCAAAACAAGCTGAAATTGAACAAAAGAAAAAAGAACGGGAGGTAGTTCTTCAGAAGGCACAAAATGATCGTGCTACTGCAATGCAAGCAGTGGAAGAACTTAATGCTTCTTCCGCTCAAATTACAGCATTATTGAAAGCTCGCCAAGCTGAACGTGCGGCAGCTCGTGCAGCGGCAGAAGCAGCAGCGGCAGCTGCGGCTCAACAGTCTGCACCAAGCTACTCTTGGGTTCAAGGATCTGGTCAACTTGGTTGGCCTGTAAGTGGTGAAATTACTTCTCCTTATGGCTATCGTACACATCCAATTTGGGGTACAACTATCTACCATTCCGGTATTGATATTGGTGTTGATGAAGGTACACCAGTTCATGCTGCTGATGGAGGTACTGTTGTTTGGTCTGGTTGGATGGGTGGCTATGGTTACGCTGTAGTTATCGACCATGGTAATGGTATGTCCACCCTTTATGGCCATAATTCTGAGCTTGCTGTCTCTGAAGGACAAGATGTATCTAAAGGTCAAGTTATTGCCTATGCTGGTAGCACTGGTAATAGTACTGGGCCACACGTACATTTTGAAGTTCGTATAAGTGGGGATCCTGTTGATCCTATGGGATATTTATAATATGAAATTTGATACACGTACGGTGTTATGGAGTCTATTGAAATATATAGGCTCCGGCATCGTTATTATGTGGCTTACGTTTTGGTACTTATCTGGTTCATTCTGGGGATTACCAAGACTATTTGTAGCCTACTATGCTGCGAGTCAAGTCTTTATGACACCGATGTCTAAAGCTACCCTTTATGATGGTATGCTTAAAGGCTTAATTGGCTCTTTGGGAGAGCCCCATAGTATTTATTTAGATGCTGACGAATTTAAGTCCATGAAAATGCAAACATCTGGCACTTATGCAGGTGTAGGCATGGTTCTTGGTCATGATGATAAAGGTTTATATGCAGTTAGTATTATGGAAGATCAACCAGCTTTCAAAGCGGGCATAAAACCTGGTGATCATATTATTGCTATCGATGGTCAATCTACAAGTGATATTACTGTAGAAGATGCATCCTCTCGAATTCGCGGAGAGGCTGGTACCGTTGTCGCCCTTGATATAGAGCGTAATGGTGAAAAATTACACTTTGATATTACTCGTGAATCCATTGTGTTACCTACTGTTAAAAGCAAAATGCTCACAAGTACAGTTGGATATATTAGGATTAGTCAATTTGCAGAAAATACAGCTGATGATTTCGAAACACAATTTAAAGAATTACAATCTCAAGGTATGAAGGAATTAATTTTAGACCTTCGAGATAATCCTGGTGGTTTATTGTCTACTACAGAAAAGATTTCTAATTATATTATGCCTCCAGGAACATTAGTAACCGTACAAAATAGAGCTGGGAAAAAAGAGGTTTATAAGTCTAATGGTCCAGAAGTAGCTATGCCATTAGTAGTTCTTGTTAACAAAGGGTCTGCTAGTGCATCTGAAATTATAGCTGGTGCTATTCAAGACCGTAAACTAGGTACTATTTTAGGTACTAATACATATGGTAAGGGTACAGTTCAAACTATTTACCCTAGCCTTGATAATGAAGGTGTTAAGGTAACTATTGCCAAATACCATACACCAAATGACCGTGTTATTGACGGCATTGGTATTAAACCTGATGTAGAACTGGATTTACCAAAAGGTGTAAATCCATCTAGTACATTAGATGATATTCAAATTAAAAAAGCATTAGAGTTATTACAGCAATAATGCATAGGAGTTAAAGTATGTTTATAGATAGAGCGCGTGTCTTTGTTAAGGCCGGTGACGGTGGGGATGGCATGTCTAGCTTCCGCCGTGAGAAATACGTGCCAAATGGCGGCCCTAGTGGCGGCGATGGTGGTAAAGGGGCAGACGTTATTTTTAAAGCGGACAAGAATATTAATACTCTTGTAGACTTTAGATATAAACGTCAGTTTAAGGCACCTGCTGGTGGTAATGGTGAAAGCTCCAACAAGCATGGTCGCGGTTCTGAGCCACTGATTATCCCGGTTCCATTGGGCACTGTAATTAAAGAAGAAGAAACAGGTAAAATTTTCTGTGATCTCGTTAACGATGGTGATACGTTTGTTATTGCTAAAGGTGGTCGTGGTGGCCGTGGTAATGCACGCTTCCAAACAAGTGCTAACCGTGCACCTACATTTGCAGAAAAGGGTGAACCTGGTGAAGAGTTCTGGTTACAACTAGAGCTTAAAGTATTGGCAGATGTTGGTCTATTAGGCTATCCATCTGTTGGTAAGTCTAGTATTTTACGTAAGGTTTCTAAAGCTCAACCAGAGGTAGCTGCTTACCACTTTACTACATTGACACCTGTACTTGGGGTAGTAACAATCTCTGGAGACCGTAGTTTTGTATTAGCCGATATTCCTGGTCTTATTGAAGGGGCTAGCGAAGGTGTTGGCTTAGGACATAACTTCTTGCGCCACGTAGAACGGACTAATATTTTGATCCACGTCCTTGATGTATCTGGTATGGAGGGTCGCGATCCAAAGGTTGATTTTGATGCTATTAATGAAGAACTTCGTAAATATTCTGAAAAATTAGCTAATAAAAAACAAATTGTTGCACTCAATAAGATTGATATGGTCTTTGATGATACAACAATTCCTGATACAAAAAAATATTTTGAAGATAAAGGATATGAAGTATTCCTTATCAATGCATTAAGCGGTGAAGGCTTACCAGAGCTCATGGAACGAGCTTACTACTATGTAGAAAACTACGAGCCAGAACCAGAAGCAACTGATGATACAGTTGTATACGAAGCAAAACCAGATGTGGAATTCGTTATTACTCGTGGTGATGATGCTGCATTCTATATTACAGGTAAACGTATTGAACGCTTAGTGGCAATGACAAATTTAAGTGATGATCAATCTCTTCGTAGATTCCAACGCATCTGGCGTTTTATGGAGCTCGATGCTAAATTGAAAGAAAAAGGTTGTAAAGACGGTGATGAAGTTGTGATTGGCGATCAACGCTTTACATTCCAAGAGTAGGAGTAATAATGACAGGAAAACAAAAACGGTATTTACGTTCTTTGGCAGCAACAATGCCACCAGTGGTTCAAATTGGTAAAAATGGTTTAGAAAATAGTGTTATTGATAGTGCTCGCGCAGCATTAATGGCTCGTGAATTAATCAAGGTAAAATTACTCAACAATAGCCCTGAAGATAAGACGATTTTCCAAGAGTTAGCTGATATGCTTGGTGCTGAATTAGTCCAAGTTATCGGCTTTAACGGTGTATTATATAAAGCTAAAAAAGAACCAAAAATTATTCTACCTAAATAAATCGTCATATTACTAACATGTATTATATGGGGGTCTACATAACCTGTTAGCCCTAGGAGGTTATTCTATGCGCAGTGCTATCATCAACGCAAAAAGAATAGTAGTTAAAGTAGGCAGTAGTACGCTTTGTTATGCTAATGGTCATTTAAACCTAGAACGCATTGAACGATTAGTACGCCAATTATCTGATTTAGCTAACCAAGGTAAAGAGGTTATCCTCGTTTCTTCTGGTGCAACAGGTGCTGGACTGGCCCCTTTAGGATTTAAGGAAAAACCTAGAGACCTTATATTAAAACAAGCTGCTGCAGCAGTAGGACAAGGCATCCTTATTCATATGTATGAGCGTATGTTTCGTGAATATGGTCGTACAGTAGGTCAAATTCTTTTAACAAAAGAAGATAGTACTGGTCGCCATAGTTATCTTAATTTGCGTAATACATTACATACGTTATTGCAACTCAATGTTATTCCTATCATTAATGAAAATGACGTGGTTGCCATTGAAGAATTTAAAATCGGAGATAATGATACTTTATCTGCTACCGTAGCAGGTATTGTAGATGCTGATTTGCTTATTATTTTGTCTGATATTGAAGGATTATATACAGCTAATCCAGCTACTCATCCAGATGCTACATTAATAGAAACAGTTTCTGAAATTACTGATGAAACCTATGCTATTGCAGGTGGAGCAGGATCTAACATGGGTACTGGTGGTATGTATACTAAAATTAAAGCGGCTCATATGGCTACAAACTCAGGCGTACCGATGGTAATCACATCTGGTGAAGTGGAAGATTCTGTTCGTCGTGTATGTAAGGGTGAACAAATTGGTACTCTCTTTGAAGCGCATGATGCTGGGCTATCAGGTAAACATCATTGGCTTGCCTTTGGTAAACGATTGAAAGGGTCAATCACTATTGATGATGGTTGTGCACGTGCTGTATTAGATAAAGGGGCAAGCATTTTACCAGCTGGTATTATTGATGTAGATGGGTCATTTGGACCTGGTGATACAATTTCTATTTATCATGATGGTAAAGAAATTGGCCGTGGACTTATCAACTATGGCATCGAAGATATGAAGGCCATTAAAGGTCATAATACAAATGATATAGCTCAAATTTTAGGTATTAATACAACCTATGATGAAGCAGTACATCGTAATAATCTAGTTTTATTACATTGAGGATATCCTATGAACCAGTATGAAGAAATTTGTAAAGATATGGGTCAAAGAGCTAAAGCGGCATCCTTTGAATTAGCTCAAATTGATCAAGGTACATTAGATTCAGCATTATTAGCAATCGCTGATGCTGTAGAAGCACAAGCCGATGAAATCATGGCTGCTAATAAGTTAGACTTAGATAAATCTGGCGATTATAATGTGCCTCAAACCATGATAGATCGATTAACATTGACACCTAGCCGCATTTCTCAAATGGCTGAAGGTGTTCGTCAAGTGGCTACTCTTGAAAGTCCAGTAGGTTCGGTTATAGAAACAATTACACGTCCTAACGGTTTGACTATTGAAAAAAGAGCGGTACCTTTTGGTGTCATTGGCATTATATTTGAAGCTCGTCCAAATGTAACAATTGATGCTGGTGTGCTTTGTTTAAAAACATCGAATGCTACGATACTGCGTGGTGGTAAGGAGGCCTTCCATACCAACCAAATTATCGTGACTATTATGCGTAATACCTTAGAATCTTTAGGAATTACGCCAGATGCAATTCAACTTGTGGAAGTTCTTGATCGGGATATGGTTGGTGTATTATTACACCAACGTGAATATATTGATGTCATCATTCCTCGTGGTGGAGCCGGACTGATTCGTCGCGTTGTAGATGAAAGTAGTATTCCTGTTATTGAAACTGGTAGTGGTGTATGTCATACATATATAGATGAATATGCTAATCTCGATATGGCATTAGAAATTGCAATCAATGCAAAGGTACAACGTCCGTCTGTATGTAACTCTATGGAAACATTGCTAGTTCACCAAGCGGTGGCCGGTGAGTTTTTACCACGTCTTGATGAGGCTCTACAAGAATATGGTGTTCGCATTCACGGTGGTACAGATGTAGCTCAATATATGGATAATACCATTCCTTTAACAGAAGATTCTTTCGATACAGAATATAACGATATGGACTTAAATATACGTGTTGTTGAAAATCTTGAGGAAGCTATTGAGCATATAAATCGATATTCTACACATCACTCAGAAGCTATCGTAACAGATGAACCGATGCGTGCAAAAGTATTTATGAACTTAGTAGATTGTTCTACAGTTTATCATAATTCATCCACACGTTTTACTGATGGTTTTGAATTTGGTTTTGGTGCGGAAATCGGTATTAGCACTCAAAAGCTTCATGCTCGCGGACCAATGGGATTGCAAGCACTAACATCCTATAAATATTTTGTATTTGGAGAAGGCCAAGTTCGAAAGTGAAGACAGTATATTACTTAATAAGGGCATACTACAGATATATTCAGACCCCAAAAGGTCGATACGAATGGATATCCTATGGAAAAGCACTGCTCTTATTTATCATTATTTGTGTCATTGTCATTAAGGGTGTGACATTATTATGGTAGAGAAACGTCGTATAGGTATCATAGGTGGAACATTTAATCCTATCCATTTAGGGCATCTAATGATTGCTGAAGTGGCTTGTGAAAGTTTTAACCTTGAGAAGGTTATTTTTGTGCCAGCACGGATACCACCTCATAAGCAACATGATGTAATAGATAGCCATCATCGATATGCTATGACAGCAGCGGCTGTGTCAGATAATCCAAATTTTGAAATTTCTGATGTAGAAATGCGTCGAGAAGGCCCTTCGTATACAGTTGATACGATTCAACATTTTAAGGTGATCTATGGACCAAATGTTGAATTTTACTTTATAGCTGGAACCGATACAATTCGTGCGTTGCCAACGTGGAAATTTATTGAGGAATTATTAGATGAGGTCCACTTTATTGGCGCTACGAGACCTGATGGATCTAGTGCTATTGATGAAACATTAGATATTTTAGGACCAAAAGCACGAGAAAAAATACATCTTATGGAGGTTCCTGAGATGAAATTATCTGCTACGTATTTACGAGAGCGGTTACGTTCCGGAAAAACTGTTCGGTACATGTTGCCTAAATGTGTAGTGGAGTATATAGAAGAAAACCATATTTATGGGAAGGAATAAAGGATGTTATCATTTGATGAAATACAAGTTAGCGTGAGTCAATGGTTGACCAAAAAACGTTTTAAACATACTCTTGGCGTTGTTGAATCAGCCACTCATTTAGCTGAGCTTTATGGCGTTGATGTGGAAAAGGCTAGATTAGCCGCATTGTTGCATGATTGCGCAAAGGAGCTTTCGCTGAAGGAAATGCAAAATCTAGTTAGTGTTGAATCCTATGAGGCTGACCAAGAATTATTAAGCAATGGTAATCTCTTACATGGATTAGCCGGTATGATTCGTGCTAAACAAGAATTTTCCATATCTGATACTGATATTTTGGAAGCCATTAGAGTTCATACGACTGGTAAGGTACATATGTCTAAACTAGATAAAGTTATATTCTTAGCAGACTATATAGAACCTAATCGAGATTTCCCAGGTGTTGATGAATTGCGTAGAGTGGCAGAACAAAATTTAGATAAAGCTGTATTGCTTGGTTTTGATAACACTATTATTCATCTTATTGAGCAAAAACAATCTATTTATCCTTTGACCATTCTTGGTCGTAATGATGTGTTACAATCTTGTAAATAATGGAGTTTATATATGGAAGAACGTGAACGAGCAAGAGCTCGCCGTCGAAGAAGAAGACGTCAACAAAAGTCATCTGTTAAATGGCCTAGAATTATACTAGCTATTATTGTAGTAGTAGCATTACTTGGCGGTATAGGATACGGTTTATATACTGGCGTATCTTATGCGTATAGAGCTATTGTAGGCACTACTGAATCAACTGATGCATCTGGAGATAATGGTAATAAACAAGATGGTAATACTGTATCTGTAGAGCAAAAAGGCTTAGATAAACCATTATATATTCTTGTTGTCGGTACTGATGAGAATAATCCAAGTCAAAGTGATAGCTTATTCTTGTTATCTATTAATTTAGATCAAAAGACTATGGATGTTATTGGTATCCCTAGTAATAGTAAAATTGATAACAGAGATCAGACTGATGCAACAATGCTCAATAGCATCTATGAAAAAGGTGGTATTGATTTAACAAAAGCTGTTATTGAAGATATGTTCCATATTTCTATACCATATTATGTTGTAGTTAACCAAAATGCTTTCAAAAAAACGAATGATGTATTAGGAAATCAACAAATCTATGTAGAACAAACTATGGAACACGTGGATGCAGAGGGAAATAAAGATATAGATTTGCAACGAGGTTATCAAACATTAGATAGTGATAAAGCATTGGCTTATTTACGATATTCTGATCCAAAACATGATACATTTACACGTGTACAACGACAAGAACGCTTTTTAAAACTATGGGTAGAAGAAGAGCATAATGCATTCTTCTTAACAAATGCATGGCATATTTGGCGAATTTGGGATCATTATGATAGCAATATTTCTACATTAGATGCTATTAAGCTTGTGTATAATGCTAGCAAAATCAATAAGGAAGAAATCCATTTCTACATTCTTCCTGGCGAAAAAGAGCTAGTAGGAGATATGACATATTGGAAGGTAAATCCTACTGAAGCACAACGATTAGTAGGCATTACGATGGGAAATTTACCAGCTAATGAAATGACACAATTTGTAACAGCTCCAACTAATAGTACAGCCAAGGTTGCACCAGAATCGGAACATAATGGCGGGACTATTACAAAGCCAACAGAACCTGGTGATGAGAGTAGTAAAAAACGGTAAAAGGGGAATAGTATGAAAAATAAAGAAGAAATTAAAGAAATCGTATTACAATTAGCACAAGCTGCTTTCGATAAAAAAGGTAGAGATATTGAAATCCTCGATTTAGAAGGTGTATCTATGTTAGGTGATTACTTCCTAATTGCTAGTGCGAACAATATCAAGCAATCTCAAAGTATTGCTGATGAAATGGAAGATAAAGCAGCAGAATTGGGCATGACAGTCAACCACAGAGAAGGTTACCGTGAAGGGGAATGGATTTTACTTGATTTTGGCGATGTTATTTGTCATGTCTTTGGTGGTGATGAATTGCGCGAATTCTACGGTTTAGAAGAATTGTGGAATGATGCAGTTCGAGTTCCATTTGAAGGAGTATAATATGGCTACAGAATTGTTGGAAAATACAATTGCCACATTAAAAGTATTGCGTACTAGTGACCAAGGGGCCTTTCTAGATGGTCAAACAGGCAATACAAATGATGATATTTTGCTTCATAAGGATCAACAAACATCTCCAGTTGCTATTGGTGATGAGGTAGAGGTATTTTTATATCGTGATCCAAAAGGACGTTTAACTGCTTCTATGCGTTTACCTGCGATGAAGGTAGGTCAAATTGGCTATGTTGAGGTAATCAACACTACAAACTTTGGCTGCTTCGTTGAGGTTGGCACTGAGCGTGGTATCTTTATGCCACATGCTGAGATGCGTGGACGTCCTCAAGTTGGTGAAAAGGTTTGGGTTCGCCTATATACTGATAAATCTGGTCGATTTGCAGTATCTATGGATGTAGATGATGAAATGCGTCGTGCTTCTAAGGCCGCTACAGAGGCTAAGGTAGGACAACTAGTTAAGGGTGCTATTTATAACTTAACTAGTGATGGGGCATTCTTTATTACTCCAGAACGATGGATAGCCTTTTTACATCGCTCAGAAATGACGAGAAAACTAAAGGTTGGGGAGATGGTTGAAGGTCGCGTTACCTTTAAACGTGATGATGGCCGAATCAATGTATCTATGCGCCCTACCAAGGAAAAGGCCCTCATATCTGATGGAGATATTATTATGGAATATCTTCTTAACCGTGGTGGTAAGATGCCGTATAGTGATGAATCTTCTGCTATGTTGATTAAAGATAAGTTTAACATCAGCAAAGCCGCGTTTAAACGTGCTTTAGGGCATTTGATGAAAGAGAAAAAGATTGTTCAAGATGATGGTTGGACATTATTAACTGAAATAGGACGTCAATGGACACCTCCTGTTAGTAATGAATCACAAGAAGAGGAATAAAGACGATGAAAATTGTCATTGTAGGTGCTGGTAAGGTTGGCTATTCCTTGGCACAACGCCTGATACAAGATGATCATGATGTGTACGTTATCGATCGGTCATCAGAACGCATACAAAATCTTGAAAATACCTTAGATGTTAGCCTTGTTCAAGGTAACGGCAGTGATATACAATTGCTTAACGAAATCGGTATGGATGATGTAGGAATGTTTATTGCTGTTACCGATTCTGATGAAGTAAATATGCTATCCTGTGCTGTAGCTAAAATTACAGGTGTTCCCACAACGATTGCTCGTGTTCGGGATAATACTGTAGCAGAACATATGGATGATGAGATGCGTGCCAAATTAGGCGTAGATTTGTTCATTAATCCTGAAATGGTTACGGCTCAAGAGCTTTTACAAATTTTAGAAACGCCTTCAGCTATTGATGTTGAGGACTTTGGTCAAGGCGCTGTGCGCCTCATGGAATTTAAGATTACAGATGATATTCCATTAATCGGAAAACCTTTAAAAGAAATCAAATTCCCTGAAGGTGTTTTACTAGTAGGTGTTTTACGCTATGGTGAAATGATTATTCCTCATGGTGAAAGTATTCTACAGCCTGATGATAGTGTATTCTTCTTAGGCTTGAAAGAAGCCGTTGAAGAGGTAGAAAGTCTTTGGTTCCATAATCATAATACATTCTATAAAAGAGCTGTTATCATTGGAGCTGGCCTTTTAGGTAGAAATTTAACGGTCCTTTTGGAGCAAGCTGGATTTTCGGTTAAAGTTATTGAAAAGAATTTTGACCGTTGTGAACAGCTAGCAAACCTTGTGGATAAGACAATTGTTATTAATGGGGATGCTACGGATTTCGATCTCTTAGAAGCAGAAGAGATTGCTGATAGTGATGTTATCATTGCACTTACGGATGATGACAAGCTTAACTTGTTAGTCGCTCTTGTAGGTAAACATATGGGGATCCCTAAGACTGTAGTACGTGTAGGGCGACCTGAATACATTATGCTTATGGAACAAGTAGGCATTGATGTCGTATTCTCTCCACGTTTATTTACAGCTAGTCAAATTTTACGTTTTGTTCGAAGCGGAGAAGGTGTTTTATCAATCTCTACCTTTGAAGGTGGGAAAGCGGAATCTATTGAGGTTGCTATTACAAGTGAATCACCTGTAGCCGGTAAACAATTGAAAGATATACGTTTACCAGGGAAGGCTTTAGTAGGTGTTATTTTGCGTGGTGATGAAGCCATTGTGCCACGTGGTAATACTGAGATTTTAGATGGAGATCACATTGTTCTCTTTGCGTTACCTGAATCAGTAAGTAAATTACTTAAATATCTAACCTAGTTTGGAGGGACTATGCGCATTCAAATTGTCATGTCCTTAGTGGGGCGGCTATTATATATATTTGGGATTTTTACATTGATACCCTTTATATATAGTGTCGTATTTGAAACTGCATATTGGTCATTTTTGATTACCACCGGTATTTCATTCGGCTTAGGTGGACTTTTATCTTATTATGGCAAAGAAAGTCAAAGTTTTAGTCTTCGCGATGGGTATTTAGTAGTATCAGCTACATGGATATTAACCGTTATCTTAGGCTCCTTACCATTTCTTGGTAGTGGTATTTTAGTCAATGTGTTTGATGCGCTGTTTGAAGCTACATCTGGGATTACTGCAACTGGTGCTACTATTATTAATAGTGTAGATGATTTACCGAATACATTTGTATTATGGCGTGGACTTATGCACTGGATTGGTGGGATGGGGATTATCGTCCTTATTTTATCCTTCTTGAAAAATCTTGGTGCTGACGCAGCTCATATGTTTAATGCAGAAGCTTCGGTACCAAAACCAGGTGTAGTTATGCCTCGTATTCAATCAATGGCTACAAAACTTTGGCGGTTATATATTGTGTTCACTGGAGTTTGTTTCCTCATGCTATGGGCGGGTGGAATCGAACCATTTGATGCACTTAATTATGCATTTTCTATTATATCTACAGGTGGTTTTACACCTACATCAGCTGGTACGTTTGTTTATGAGCAGAATAACTATATTTGCTTTGTATTTATTTTCTTTATGATATTAGCAGGCGGAAATTTTTCTGTATACTATAATGCTCTTCATAAAGGGATTCGTATTTTAATTGATGATTTTGAAACACGCATGTATTGGCTTGTAATTCTAATAGGCATTATAATTATTGGATTATCATTAGCCTTACAATCTACTATAAATGATCCAATACAAATTATTAGGGATGCGTCCTTCAATCTTGTATCGATTCAAACTGGTAGTGGATTTGCTGTAAGTGATTATGATTTATGGCCTGCTGCAGCTCAGATGATGCTCTTTATTTCATCATTTTTTGGTGGTTGTAGTGGTTCTACCACAGGGGGCGTTAAAATTATACGTCTCATTATTTTAATTAAAAGTAGTATCATTTACCTGCGTAAATCGATTCATCCAGATATGGTTCAAGTTGTACGCATCAATGGTAAACCAATGCCTACCAAGTGGATTCAAATGACACAACAATTTTTATTTTTATACTTAATGATTTATGTTATTTCTGTCTTTTTGATGACTTGCACTGGTTTATCCACATATGATTCTATGCAAGTGATAACAGCATTCTTAAGTAATGTTGGCCTTGGTTTTGGTGGATTTGGTCCCACTGATTCCTTTGGTGCTATGCCTGACTCAGCAAAATGTATAGCTAGTGTTGATATGATATTGGGGCGTTTAGAATTATTTACCATTCTTGTTATGCTTCATCCTCAATTCTGGGAAGGGTATTTTATAAAAAAACAATCTTCCAAGCGGTATCGTATTTTATAGGGGGCGAATAATATGAATATTATAAAACGCCCTCTAGGGCTTTATAAAGCGAATTGCTACGTACTTGTTAAAGAGGGTAAATCTTTAATAATTGATCCTGGATTTCATAGTAAGCATATCATTGAAATGGTAGGGGATTCTGAACCAATAGCAGTTCTATTAACACATGGTCATTGTGACCATGTGTCAGCTCTTGATGAGGTATGTGAGCATTATAATATTCCTGCTTATTTACATCCTTTAGATCAAGAATTGTTACAATTAATTCGTCGCAGACCAAGTGTTTACAAGAAGAAAATGTATACTAATTGTAACGATTTAGTAATAGGTAAACTACAATTAGGACCCTTTGAAGTTATTGTCCATCACACACCTGGGCATAGTGCTGGTTCTGTTTGTTTTGAAATTGAAGGACATCTATTTTCAGGGGATACTGTATTCAAACAAAATGTAGGGAATACTGACAATTATAATAGTAATCCAGAAGATTTGATTAATAGTTTGAAGTATATATTAACCTTGTCAAAGGATTTAATAATCGACCCAGGACATAAAGAATCCACAACATTAAAAGATGAAGAAGAATTCATCAAAAATATTGTAGGATAGTGTTGACAAAAGTCCTGATAACCGATATACTAAGCAAGTACTTTGGATACGGCCCCGTGGTGTAGCGGTTAACATGTCGCCCTGTCACGGCGAAGATCGTCAGTTCAAATCTGATCGGGGTCGCCATTCATGCCTCGGTAGCTCAGTTGGTAGAGCAACGGACTGAAAATCCGTGTGTCGAC
>CADFKY010000003.1 GCA_902834965.1 Veillonellaceae bacterium | reverse complement strand
GAGATGCGCCTTGGTTTAACAAAGCTTGTACGTCTGTTTTAGCAAATACGCCACAGCGTGCTGCAATTGGATAAATTGTATCAGCATTCATGGCCAATTGGTTAAGACCAGATGCATCAGTTTGCAATAAAGTAGCCATTTGGTCGATGAAAGCACCTGTACCACCAGCACAAGAACCATTCATACGGTGTTCTGCCGTTTGACCTAAGTAGGTTACCTTCGCATCTTCACCACCAAGTTCGATGATAACATCAGTTTCTGGATACAATGCTTTTACAGCACGCGTTTCAGCAATAACCTCTTGTACGAATGGAATACGTACTTTATCAGCCATCGCCATACCACCAGAACCGGTAATACATACATGAACTTGATCATTTTCATGACCCACTTGAGCCTCTTGGAGCAAGGTATATACGGTGTCCAAAATGTTCGCATAATGGCGTATGTACTTTTTATACAAATAATTATCGTGTTCGTCTAATAGTACAACCTTAACAGTTGTAGAGCCCACGTCAATACCCATGCGTAGCATGTGTTGCATAAATACCTCTCTTTTTCAAAAACCGTATGACCACACAAGATCATACTCATTTTGTGAAAGTAGTACATTTAGCATGAATCTCATATAAAATGTACAAAACTTCTAATTAAATTTAGACAAGGATAAGCTTTCACAAAAATATCTAATTTTTTAAATATCCTATACATATTATACAACAAATGTAGATAAAATCTATGTTATTCTATATTCCAAAGAGTTATAGGAAATATGACTAAATTTGAATAACACCTCTACATCGTGATAGGATGTAAAAATTATTATATCATTCTAAGATGAAAAAAGGTGTATCTAATAGCACATAACCTCAGTAATACTATCTATTCCTATACAAATAAAAAAGAGGCTTCAATGAAATCATTAAAGTCTCTTTTTTCAGTCTTATATTTCTAGTTTTAGTATTCAATCTATATAGTACTCAATCTATATAAATTACAATACTTTTTTATATAAACCAATAAGATCATCATGGTTAGCTGGATATGGATTAAATCTGTAACACATATCCTCTAGTGCTCTATCTGCCATAAGGTCGAGCTTAGTTTCCGATACAGCTTTATCTACACCAAAGGCTGTCAGATTCATTGGACAGTCTAATGTATGTTGCAATGTAACGATAGCTTCTATAAGAGCAGCTAATTTATCCACCTCTGACGCATTATGATCTGCAAAGCCTAATTTAGCAGATAAATGAGCATATTTTTTAGCTACCGCCGGATTGTGGGAGCAATTAAATCCAATTACATACGGCAAGAGCATACTATTAGCTAGGCCATGAGGCACATGGAATTGTCCTCCCAACTGATGAGCCATGGCATGAACGATACCTACGCCAGCCTTGTTAAAGGAAAGCCCTGCAAGGCATGATGCTTCGTGCATAGACATGCGGTCTTGTTCTGTTGCTGTTGGCTTATGACATTTTGGTAAATATTCAAAAACAAGCTCAATCGCTTGTTGTGCCAATGCATCAGTAAAATTATTTGCCGCCGTTGCCACATAGGCTTCAAGAGCG
Source organism: Veillonellaceae bacterium (assembly GCA_902834965.1). The sequence continues at coordinate 26,245 of CADFKY010000003.1, read as the reverse complement.
TGAACAAGTACATCCATCCCACTAAATGCAGTAACATTTGGTGGAGATGTTTTTACAAACAATGGCGTTAATAAAGCTTCATCAGGTAATACCGCATCATCCACAAGAGGATACTTAATTTGCGTTTCGCTATCTGTAAGAACAGCAAAGGCGGTTACTTCAGATCCTGTGCCACTAGTAGTAGGAACTGCGATGAAGGATTTAATATCCATATGCTTTAGCTTACGACCGAAATATGCTATACCTTTGCTCATATCGATGCAGGATCCCCCACCAATGGCAATGATAACGGTCGGTTTAATACCTTCCATAAATTCAATGCCCTTTACAACATGGGTTATAGGTGGATCAGGTACTACATCAGTATAAATAGTCACCTTATTTTTACTATCCATTAATCCCATCACATACGTAAGGCTCGGAGAATCTTTTAAAAATGGATCACATATGATAAGGATGGATTCATTATTAAATTCTGTAAGACGATTCAACGAATCTGGTCCTGCATAAATTTGGGTTGGAAAAGTCCATTTATTCATATGCTCACCACCTATCGAATATTGAATCCTGTTGTTAAGCAACATCTACGACGGCGTGCAAAGCAACGTGCTGATGTAGTAGATTCCCCAGTAGGTGTAGCAATTGTAAAGGTTGTCGTACCTTCACCACTAAAACCAAGCCCTGCATAAGATGGACCATTCTTAACAAAAATAGATGTTTTCATTTTACGGGCCATCCGATTGAGGCGTTCCATATTTAAGGAATGCATTGTTGCCGTATGATGTAAGCCCGCTTCTAACATCAAGCATACATCGAGACCTTCATCAAAGCTATCTACCGTTACAACAGGTAGAATAGGCATTAACATTTCAATCACTGCAAATGGATGGTCTTTTGGTGTACGCATGATGATTAATCGTGGATCACCGTTGTACGGAATATGTGCCGCATCAAGAATGACGCTTGCATTCTTACCGACGAACTGTTTATTTGGTGTCCCATTCGGTAATACAGTTAAATCCACTAAGCGTTGAATATCTTGTTGATTTTCAATGAGGACGCATCCTGCTTTCACCATTTCTTGAACTAGCTGTGGCTCAATTTGACGCATGGCAACGACGCTCTTTTCAGCGATACATAGAATATTATTATCGAGGCTAGCACCGAGAACGATATCTTGAGCCGCCTTTTTAATATCTGCTGTTTCATCTACAAAGGCTGGTGGATTACCAGCACCGGCACCGATAACCTTTTTGCCACTTTGAAGCGCTTGTTTTACAACCCCAGGACCACCAGTAACAACTAACAGGCTCACATCTGGGTGTAACATCATCTCTTGAGCAGACTCAATAGATGGCTCACGAAGTGTAACGATAAGGTTTTCAATACCAATCGATTTAGCGATGATTTGGTTAAGTTCACTAACAAGCAATCGACTAAGATGCTTAGCTCCAGGATGAACACTAAAGAATACAGCATTCCCTGCTGCTAACATACCGATGGTATTACATATTAACGTTTCTGCTGGATTTGTACTTGGTGTAATAGCACCGATAACACCGTAGGCAGACAATTCATATAATGTCATACCGTTGTCACCAGTTTCACACTCTGTAACGAGATCTTCTACACCCGGTGTTTTATCGAGTGTAAGATTTAATTTCAATACTTTATCTGCAACACGACCCATTCCTGTTTCTTCAACAGTTTTTTGAGCCAGCTCTTGCACTCGTGGACGCATGGCAGCACGGATGTCTGCTATTACCTTTTCACGGGTTGCCAAGGTGCAATCTTCAAAGCGCGCTTGCGCTGCTTTTGCAGCTTGAATTGCTTCATCAACCGTATCAAATACACCTGGCTCAAATTGACCTCTAGGCACTTGTTTAATAGGTTGTGATGAGGCCATTTCTTGCTTTTGCCCCTGTAATATATCTATAACCATGGAGCGGATCATTTCTTTCAACTGTGTATTGTTTTCCATCATGAACCTCCATATAGGTTGCATTGCTGATGCAATGACCATGTCAACTAACGGTGTACACAATCAAGGATACATTCATGATGTGACACAATAACTAGGTTTAACTCTGGCACCAGCTATTTCCTATACAATTATTTTTCAAAACTATCAATAATACCCACAATAGCACAATCTACTGCGGTGCCTTTATCATCTTCGAAAATATGCCGTGCCGATGAGCCTCGAGTTAGAAGCACATATTCACCTTCACCAGCACATACTGTATCGACGGCGATTTCTATGCGCCCCGTCAACTCTTGTTCTCCATCGAGAATATCTACCATCATCAGTTTCATTCCCTTTAGAGATTCATGCTTTTGAGTAGATACGATACTACCCACAACTTTACCGACTTGCATACTTCTCGTTCCCTTCAATTATTGTGATACCTAAGCGCTCGATTTCATCTCGAGCAGCCATGGTGAACCGTTGTCCCCTATATATGACGATAATAGACTGACTTTCACAAGATCTAACAAAAGAGGCCGTTATCCACGCTTGATGACTGGCATATATAGGACGACCAAATTTATCTAGAAATTTGATAGGCCAATCTAGAATGACTGATGGATTCATCAACGAGGTTACAGGAACTGCTAGGTGTATCGTCACCTCACAGTCATACGCTAATGCACGATGTAAATAGGCAACCCAAGGCACCAATGTATCGCGCATTAACTCTCGTATATGACCATAATCTATACCAGCGAAAGAAATGAGTTGGTTCTGCAACAATATATGCTCATCATAGCTATTGCACTCTGTGACCATAAAAGTAGCAGTGGATGTCATGCGCTTTTCTAGGCGTTCTAGCACCAGTTTAACTAATGCATCCATATTAATGCTCACTTCCCATGGCAATCCCTAAGGGCGTTACAAATTCTGGATACAGTGGCTTATGAACAGGTAAACCTATATATTGACTGAAAGTCTTTGTGAACTCCTCAAAATTAGAAGCACCGCCCACAACAACAATAGGAGTCCCCTTTTCATAGCCACCCTCATGTAACGCACGCTTAGAAATAGCTGCCATTTTTTCAACCACAGGCCGTATGGTTGCATATACATCACGTTTATTCGCTTCATTGCGCTTATAAGCCTCTGCTTCAGGGATGGAAATCCCATAGGCCCCGCTAATCACGAGGTTCATATGAGTGCCTCCTGTAGGCTCATCTACGGTATATACAACTTGGCCATCTTTTAAAATGCTTATGCCCGTAGTACCACCACCGACGTCAATAACAGCGCCATCGGTGATTCCTAGCACATTAGCAGCAGCGGTAGGCTCGTCTAAAATGCAGGTTACTTCAAAACCGGCACTTTCAAGAACATGACCTACTACCTCTTTATTCTTGCCTATCGTTCCAGGTGGAACAGCTGCTGCGGCATATACAAGCTCTGTGCCTAAGGCAGTTTCCGCCTTAGCCTTTAAAGCTCTCGTAATCGTAACAGCGCCCACATAGTCAACTACAAGGCCATCTCGAATAGATTCGTTGTATTCAAAAGCACCATATATAGGTTTACCTTTATCGTTTACTACGGATAGGACAATAGATGATGTACCAAGGTCAATGCCTACGCGCAAATTCTTTTGATTATGAGAGCTCACTTGTTTGGACTCTACAAGATCAGAGAACTCTTGCAAGGTATTATTTGCCTTTTTCAAACCTTTCATCATATCACCTACTTTACTGTACAATTCTCGCCATCACTGTACCTTGTACATTGGCAGCATTTGCCTCATCTGTATCAATATGAAGCTCCAGAACAAAACCCGGTACGGCCCGAACGATGACATCACCAAATACAGTGGTGCGCTCTGGTGTTTGAATTTCAACATTTACGCTGTCGCCATCGTTTACATTAAGCCGTTTTGCATCATCAGGAGACATATGGATATGTCGTTTTGCAACAATGCAAATAGGTTTTGTAATTTCCCCGTTTTCAGTACATAGAGTAATCTCTACGGCTGATTCTAAATGACCAGATAGCACAATAGGAGGTTTTATACCCAATGCACGAGCATCGGTCAAAGATACCTCTACTTGTGACTGTTTTCTAAGAGGACCTAATACGCGGACATTTTGAATGACCCCTTTAGGCCCCACTAAAGTAACTGTTTGTTCTGAAGCAAACTCTCCAGTTTGTTTTAAGTCACTTTTCTTAGTAATAGCCTGATTCGGGAATAATATATCCCAGTCCGCCTGACATAGATGGACATGTCTATTGCTCACACCTACGGGAATGGACGATTCGAACATGGCTTCGATCACTTCTCGTACGATAGCACGAATCTGTTCCCGATCCATAAGCTATTATCCTTTCTTAGGTAAGATTAATTCTACGTCGCTATGAGGTCGTGGAATTACATGAGTAGATACTACTTCGCCTACTTTTTGTGCTGCTGCACAGCCTGCATCAACCGCTGCTTTTACAGCGCCTACATCACCGCGAACCATTACAGTTACAAGACCGGAACCAATTTTTTCAGTACCTTCTAATGTAACGTTAGCTGCTTTTACCATTGCGTCAGCCGCTTCAATGGCGCCTACTAAACCTTTTGTTTCTACCATGCCTAATGCGTTATTCATGATAATCTCCTTTATTATTTACTACTTTTTACTACTTTATTTCTTTTTAGAGTTTTTCTTTGGTGTTGTTTTCTTTGTACCTGTGGACTTAGAACTTTTCGGTTCTATGATGGTAGATACAATTTCATCTAACACTTCAACAACCTTTTCATCTAATTGGGGTTTCTCTGTTTTAGAAGTTGTAACTTCAGCTTTGACTGGTTCGGTTTCTATAATTTCTTTAGTTTCTTGAACACTAGCACTCGCCTTAGTTAACTGTGTATCATCAGATACTTTAGCTGGCTTATCTGTAAAGTCATCATTAAAGGATTCTACTAAGCCTTCTGCAGGCCGCGGAATTACTTTATGAGCTACATACAGGTTCATCCCTTTTGTAAGAGCTACACCAGTCTGAACAGCCGCTTCTACAGCTGCTACATCACCGGCAACCTTTACTGTCATCCAGCCAAGGCCCCTCGCCTTTTCTATGCCTATCAACCGTACATTTGCAGCTTTAACCATTGCATCTGATGCGGTGATAGCCCCCAGTAAACCAGCTACTTCTAGTAACCCTAGTGAATCTTTCACCATGCCACCTCCCGACGTTTATTCATTAGATGATGTAAGCATTACCTTTGTTTTTAGGTCTTTCTCCCATAGTTTCTAGTAACGCTAACCCCACATCACGTGCTGCTTTTACAGCTTGTTTAACAGCGCCAGAGTCACCAGAAATTAGTAAAACAACTTCATTAGACATATCTGAGCTCGATGGAGACTGATAATCTACCACATCTACATTAGCTGATTTAACTGCTGTATCTGCCATAACTACACCTATTGCTGCTGGGGCACCTACTAATAACCCAAAGGCTTTACCTTCTGGTGTCCCAAAAGCAGTGACTAAGGCTTCTCCTGCACGCGCTGTATATTGGACCTCCACATGGCCTGCGTCATTCATATATACTTCGCCAAAGGTGCGTTCTAATTCACGTAATGCTACTTCCACAGAACGTCTTACATCGGATACGTCATCGCCACCAAATATGATAAGGGAACCAGAACCAGCGCCACCTTTCATATCACGGGCCAGTTCAATGCTAACAATCTCTGTATTCGTTGCTTTTACAGCTTCATCAGCGGCCATAATTTGCGGCCCTGCACCTGTACGTGAACCTAAGATACCGATGGATCGATATGACTTAGTGAGCTTCATAGCTTCCAATACTTGACTATCAACATTGGCAATTACGAGACCAATTGTATCGCCTGTTGTAGTGCTACCTACGTGTTCAGTAATCATAGAAGTTTGTAGTTGACTTACAGCAGGTGAACTTACAGGTGCCGAAGCACATGATGCATTACTAGTCGCGCCTGAAGTTTTGCTTAAATCAGCACTATCGATACGCATCAATACGCGCTTTAAAATCTCGTCTACCAGACTTTTAGTATCGGCCATAATTATTCACCCTTTGTTGGTAAAATACCTTCTACATCTTTATGTGGTCTTGGAATTACATGAGTAGAGATAACAATGCCTACCCGTTCTGCAGCAGCTGCACCTGCGTCTACAGCAGCTTTTACAGCACCTACATCACCACGAACCATAACAGTAACGAGACCAGAGCCAATTTTTTCATTGCCTACGAGTTCCACATTAGCTGCTTTAAGCATTGCATCAGCTGCTTCAATAGCGCCTACTAGACCCTTAGTTTCCACCATACCTAATGCTTCTTGTGTCATCTGTTTTCTCTCCTTTTACAAAACATAGAATAAAGATTACAAATTTATTTTTCTAATAGTTCCACCATAGTACCTATATTCATAAAGGCAAAGTGCGCTGTTTTAAGTAGTTGTACCATGAGTACAGCACCAGTACCTTCACCTAACGCCATTTGTCCATGGATTGGAACTTCATCAAGACGAATATTTGCATAAGCCAATGCTGCGGCCATCCCTACCTCGCGAGAATAATGAGATGGAATACCGTATAATGGAGCGTCTCCATTCATTTGAGTAGCACAAGCCATGGCAACGGCTGTAATATATCCATCGATTACAAATGGGATATGTAAGTCTGTACAAGCTACCATAGCACCTGTAATAGCGGCTATATCAAAGCCACCTACGCGGCTAATTACCTCTTTAGGACTATTTAAGTGTCCCTTATGATGAGATAGTGCAGTACGTACAAACTCTCGTTTTTGATTCATGTAGGCCTCTTCATCAGGGCCAGACCCAGGACCTACAGTTATCCGTGGATCTAGTTTTGTAAGACCACTCAGAACAGCTGCTGAAGTAGTCGTATTACCAACACCCATTTCGCCAAAGGAAAATAGATTGATACCCGATTCTGCATAGTAAACAACTCGGTTATATCCAGCTTGGTATGCTAGGTCAAACTCTTCAGCACTCATAGCGGCACCATCTAATATATTCTTTGTGCCTTGAGCTACCTTTCGATTTATCCCAATACCTTGTGGGCACGCAATGCCTACATCTACTACTTCATAAGGAATATGGTTAAAGATACAGTAATTAGCAACTGCACTTTTACCATCAATCATATTCTGAGACTGTTTACGAGTAATCTCATAGTTATAACCGATTAGGCCATCTACGGAAATACCATTATCTGCAGAAAAGATAATATGCTGAGCCTGAATCTCAGGTTTCATATCTTGCCACGCGAGACACATTTTTTTGAAATATCGTTCCCATAGACCCAAGCTTTTTGGAATGATCGCCTTATTTAAAATAAATTGATTAAGTTGTTCTTCAAAAACTTTGTCCATGGAAAAACCTTCTTTCAACTAACCGTATATGTAGTTACATAATTGTTTTAACGACTCTTCGTCGTGAACTGATATTTCAAAAATATTAGTGGCTCCCGCTAGTTTAAGATTGCGCCGAGGCGCCTCAACATCTTTACCCGTATCCACCTTTGATACAACCCCTATAACCTCGCGATTTAAGGAGTTTCCAAAGTTTGGTGGGAATATGGTTGTTTCATCACCTGCAGGAATCATGAAAATCACTACATCCGCATCATAGGCGTGTAAGATAATGCCTCGATAGTAATTAGGATTCTCCATATATTCTCCAGGGGTATCGATGAAGTTTCCCACTCTCGTTATGGCTTGTGTCTTATGATACGTAGCCGAGCCATGAGTAATCGTATCTGCTAATGTAGTCTTACCACAACCGCTACGACCTACTAGAAGGATGCGTTTTTCTTTCTTTTCGGTGCTCATAATTACCCTTTCATTAGGATCTTGTTAAATCCGTTGGGAAGAATCCTAATATGCGTTGCAGACCTTCAATTACGCTGCGCAAAGCAGATTCAACAGCAGATACATCACCAGTTATGAGAAGTGCCCCCGAAAACCTATCGATGAAACCGATTTCGATATCACCAGATTTACTTGCAATATCGGCTGCAATAATGGTCCCTTCGCCAGGCGTTATGGTAAGAATTCCAATGGCATTGCGCCCTTTTTCCTCAAGCCCCATTTTTCTAAATAGATCTGGCTTAGGATTGGCAATAACATGAGCTATCGTAACCTGCTTTCCGGGTACAAACTCTTGTATGATGCGCTGTTTTGCATCAATTACCTCTTGAAAGGCCATATAATCTCCTCCTAATGTAATATGTATTCTTTAAACTATACCGACATGTTATAGTTTGTCGTTCTTTTATATACTCTAGCTATAATTAAGGTGCCACTAATTGGAAGAACAATACAGCTAAGCCTGCCCCAATCAATGGGCCAATAAATGGTATCCATGCATATTGCCAGTTCGCAGTTCCTTTATTAGGAATCGGTAATAAGAAATATGCTAACCGTGGACCAAAGTCACGAGCTGGATTTAATGCATATCCAGTAGTTGCACCAAAGGACATACCAATGGATGCTACCAAAATACCGATGACAATAGGTGCTAAACCATCGGCCATTTTTCCTAAGCAGAGAATCGCTAGCATAAACATAAATGTTGCTATAATCTCAGATATCAAATTGAAAGGTTTATTATCGATTGCTGGACCTGTTGCAAAAATCCCTACACAGTTTCCTTCGTCAGGACCGGTTACTTTAAAGTGTGGATAATAGAACAATGCAGCAATAGCAGCACCTGTAAAACCACCTGCAATTTGAGCTATGGACATTGGAATGACTTGATCCCAAGGGAATATACCTGCTACAGCAAGAGCAAAGGTAACGGCAGGGTTCAAATGCCCCGGGCCACCAAGTGTAATCCCTACATATACACCAAAGGCTACGGCAAATGCCCATCCGAAGATAATGTGTAGCCAGTTAGTACCAAAAATACTAACAATAGTTTTCTTTAATAAGATAGATGCATTGGTAGTATTACCAAATGCAATTAAAACGGCAGTACCAACAAACTCACTAATATACATTTGCGTTACGTCCATTGTTTTCACCTCATTGAGTTAATAGAGATTGTAATGCATGAGATGCAATGTCCATATCCTGTGCCACGGTACCACCGCTAATGCCGAGTCCACCAATCATTTTTCCATTAATCATGATTGGATATCCGCCACCAAAGGTGCAAATTTTACGGTTTACCATGGATTCTATGTTGAATAGATCGCCATCAGGCTGTGCGCTTTGATGTATTTCATGAGTTGCTGATTTAAGCGCCACTGCGGTGTACGCCTTTGCCTGTGCGATGTCGTTACTGATGAGCAATGCATCTGACATACGTTGGAAATACATTAATATACCGTTTGTATCTACTATAGATACAGCGATAGGTACGCCTATGGACTGAGCGTAGTCCATTGCCGCTTGTGAAAGCTTCGTCATAATATGTTCTAACTCTGTTCTAGTCGTCATATCATTAACTCCACTTTCAGCAGTATGCTCTATATTACTTACGCATTGATTGCTTCCTGTTCGTATTTCCGCAGGATTAGTTGCTACACGTTTCGCAACGCGTTCCACAATTGTTTCCACAAATTGTACATAGTCTTCCATGCGAGCCATGATATATAGAGCATCAGATAGTCGATTAATAAATTTACGAACCTCATCGCGAATAGGTTCTACAGAACCTAAACTTATAAGCAATCGTTCTCCGCGACGACATATTGTGCGTGCCACGTGTAGCTCTGCAGCAGATAGATAATTTCCGCTTAATATAAAGCTATGTTGCTGTGGCAATCGCTTAGTATAGTCATCGATCATGTATTCCAATTCGCTTATATCTTGTTGTGAAATTAGATTACTACTTTCACTAAGATTTTCCACATGAGGTGTGGCTACCTCCGCACATAAGCGGAATAGCTGATGTTGTAATGTGTGAAGCACATGTTTATTATCTGGTGAGACGACTAATTTCTCACATACACTAACCTGTGCATTTAATTCATCAAAGGTTCCATATGTGTCCACACGAAGTGAATTTTTAGGTACTCTAGTGCCATCAAATAAGGCCGTTGTACCTGCATCACCGGTTTTCGTATAAATAGCCATATGCACCACCTCTAAAGTTAGTTAGATTTAAAAAGCTACTTCCAATCGTTCATCAGAAACGAAAGGATTACCTTTTACAAGGCGGGCTGCATTGACACCTAAGGTACGTAAGCTATCTGGATATTGAGCATAGCTCGTAAGTCGATAAATAAATTGATGCATTGGTATATTTTTATAGGTCAACACAATCGCCTCATCATCAACGCCTATCCCAACAGATAAAGCCGAATTACGAGATGCTAGGTCGGCCAATGTCATATGCGTACCACTATGGGACTCAATGACAACAGGTAGACCTTCCTCTTCAATTCCATATAGAACGGGTTTTAGTATATCCTCACTGATATGCTCTGTAGCATACAGTAATATGGTTGGCTTACTGACGATACTTTGATCCATCATAGGCCTCCCTTCTGTGCATAGGATAATACCAATCCTGTTGCTACCGCATTTCGTGCCCCTTCAACACCTCGAATATTGCCTCGCCCCGCTACTAATGCATATTGTGAAAGTGCATCGGTTACGAGTTGAGGAATTTCAAAGTCTAATGCAGAACCACCTACGATAACTACGAATGGTATATCTCGCACATTATGAGTAGGACTCACAGATGCCAAAGCACGGAGTGAATTTGTGACAAACACCCGTTTCTTTGCGGTTTGACGAACACGCTTAATCTTTTCTAGAGGGATATCTCGCTCTACAGGAACGAGGCCATCTGGCGTTACGATAACAACGCGTCCAAACAATGCTGCCGAAAGTGGTTCATTAAAGAACTGCACCGTTCCATCTTCGTGACGAATGTGATATACACTGAGTACTTGAGCCAATGGGTCTCGTTTGATGGCTTCTGCAATATGCATATCCTCTAAACCAAGTTCAGAATTGATGAGCATAGTTACCATATTTCCTGCTCCAGCAAGATGAATGGCTTTAATTTTTCCTTCTTGGTTAATGATGGATGCATCAGTTGAGCCAGCCCCTAGATCGAGTATGGCCATTGGTTTTGCTGTCCCAGGTGTAGTCAATGCGCCTAAGATAGCTGATTCAGCCTCTTCACCACCGATTTCAACTGGTACGCCTAACTCTTTTTCTACCTGCTTTGCAATGATTTCCATTTGTAGATGATCTGACTTAACCATGGAGGCAATACCTACGGCTTGCTCCATAGAGAACTCACCTGCAAGGCCGCCCTTTACATTGATAGGAACAGCTACATCTACGGCTAGCAAGTCTTGGATGAATACATCTTGAGGTGATTTATTCGTCAATTGAGCCATTGTAAGGCGAACCTTTTCAAGCATGCCACCTACGTTCGTACCTGCTTCACCACTAATATCATCGATAGGATGAACCGATTCGAGGGTTTCCATAATCCTCTCTGCCCCAGCAGATACATCGACGGATACAGTTCGGTCATTCCCCATAACAATGATGGATCCTGCCGGTATTACCCGCTCCTTAACATCCCCTGCTGGTGTTTTGATGACTACAGCTGATCGATTTCCGATAAGAGCTCTAGCGATAGGTACAATATTCTTTGTTTCCTCTGGAGAAAGCTCAAATACAGTGGCGATTCCATAAGGATTTGATAATTGTGATACCACTTGCCCCGGATCTACAACCTCTACCGCAGAAAGCATACCCATTGGGATTTTATCGATATACGCAACCTCGTCTACGATAGGAATTTTATGATCCAATCGATTGTTAACGAGTACGCCGTCATCGGCTTGAAGAATAGCAGCTCGAATATCATAACCTCGCTTACAGTACGCATTAATTAGCTGTGCTACCAATTCAAAATCGATAATCTTTGGAGCTACCACGATGTATGGCTGACCTTGTGGCTTATCAATCAGTTGCTCAATGGGAACTGTATAGCCTACGCCAAGGCCTAAACCACCTGGAGTTTTAGGATTGTGACCAATCATGGTAGATTCTGTAATTATGGTTTCTGTAATCGTTTCCATAGCCACATCACCAATAACTGGTGTAGCCTCATTAATACGAACTAAGTCAATGTCTCGTAGTGTAAGATTAGCAGACCTGATTAGCGACTTGAGGGCATCCATGAGACCTACGATATTTTCGCGTGTTCCTTTAATACCTGTGGTACTAGCGATGGCAGAAGATAAGAACTTTACCTCGCCATTGCTATGAATTTCGGCCAAGGCCGCTTCTGTTGTAGAGTTTCCGATATCGATGCCAACAATTCGTTTCATAATGACATCTCCTATAGGTTAATTATCACCTTTAAGTTTTTTACGACGTTCGTAATTTTCTGCAGCTTCTCGTACAAAGTTTGCACAAATTGGAGCCCCTAAACCATCAAGTTCGCTAGCAATATCTAACAGTTCTTGTTTGGAAGAACGATATGGACGAAGTGCATTGTACATTTCAAGTAAACGTTTATCACTTACCTTCGTCATTTCTGCGGCGCGAGAGAAATTGAGTTCAATTTGATCTCGGCCCCCAGCCTTAGCAATTTGACCTTGAGCTTTCAAAATAGATGGAGAAATTTTTAAATCGTCCATTGTGATATGACCGGCCATTACGTTATCCATCGTAATATGGCTTAAGTCTCGACCTTGACCAAGATCAATCCATTCTGGGTGTTTTTTAGCAATCGGATAATCCTCGATGGTAACCACTCTATCTACTGTATTAGTTGTAGATGGTGTATGAGGCGCTGAGTACTGTGTTGTACTGCCTTTCGCCCCTTCTATTTCAGATACGATCTGCCGAATTAAGGCTTCTAATTCGTTAGCCATAGTAAACCTCCTTATACAGTGACACGAACTTCATCAGCTGGCTTACCTTTTACTACATGCTTAGTTTCCTTGATATGGAGCAATGCAGATAATGCTTGGTATTTTGGACGAGCCATTTGATCGTTCAATGTTGGTACTGGTGTTGGGGATTCGCCCTTAGCATATTTAGCAGCATTTTTACCGATAGCACGGTATGTTTCAGCTGTTAATAGAGGTGCTTGAGGGAATAATTCCAAATTTGAAAGTGGTTGTAAATCACGTTGGTGAATCAAAGTAGTACCTTTAGATTGAATACCGATGCATACACCAGATCCAGAAATAGAATCGCCTTCAACGGCTACGGCCGCTACGTCAGAGGAACGGTATACGCGAATTACACGAGCTTTTAAACCTTCTTCTTCAATACCAGCTACTAATTGGCGAATCACCTCTTGATGCGGTACACCAACGATAGTTTGTCGTTGACTACGTCCAAAGGCAGGGCCAACAGCAATAACCACTTCATCTGCGCTTGAACCAGGTTGTGCAGGACCACCAGTTTGGAGCCAGCTATCGTCACCAGTTGGATCTTCATATCTAGGAGCCGCACTTGGTGTTGTGCTTTTACCAGCACTAGCCTTGAATTGTGGTGCTTCATGAACACCACCCATTTCTTGTAAAACGTCTAGGATAATAGAACGTAATACATCTCTGTTAATTTCAGCCATCATGACACCTCCTTATATATCCCGTGGATCAATGGCGTTTGGAATATCTTTAATACGTTCCCAATCTTCACCTTCCACACGATACCCTGTGCCAACACCTTGATAGTCATTTCTATTGTTAATCGCGGAGATAACATTGAAATCACGGTCAAAGATGGCCGATGTTTGTAAGTAATCGCCGGAGATTTTTTGTTTTAATAGATTCAAAATACTTTGTGCTACATCTTGATGACCTTCTTTAGCTAAGCCTTTTACAAAGTCAACGCCTGTAACACCGCGGTTTAACAAGTCTTGAGCCGCTTTAATATCTGCAACCTTATCGCGAGGAGGCATATCTTTAGAGCCATTTGCATATGTAGCAGCCTCTACCTCTTGATCTGTAATTGGAGGCAAGCCTAATGCTTTGAACAACGCTTGTAGTGCACGAGCCGCTTTATTACGAACCGTTACAACTTCTTCTTCGCGAGCAGGAATAAGACCGCCATTTACCTTGAGGTCACGTTGGATAACTGTCCAGTCATCATAGTCCTCTGCATCCCAGTTGGAACCAGCGAACATGTTGTCATAGTTTGGTGTAGAGCTATAACCAGAGCAGATAAAGTCAGTACCTGGTGCAAATTGCATCAATGTACGAGCTGTTCTACGCAAATCAGAATGACTGAATGTTTGGTCATTACTAGATGCACATTCAAGGTCGAGCATAGCTGCTACAAGGTTTTCTGCTAATACAGCACGGATACCAGAAGGTACGGCTGCTGGAATGCCGATACAGCTTACAGAACCATTTTGGATACCTTGTACGCCGGCGCCTTTTGTAATGTATAGACAACGGATTTCAAGGTACAACATAGATTTACCTTCTGCTTGGCCCATTTGTACTTCAGAACCTGTACCAGATGTAAAGCGCATTTTAAGGCCTCGAGATGCATAAGCAGATGCGAGGAAGCCTTTAGACCAAGGTGTATCATCACCATCGGTAAATACGTCTTCTGTACCATATACGGAAATTGTTTCTGCATATGCTGTGAAGCCACGCATGCCAAGTTCTAATTCTGTCGCTTCTTCCAAGGAGCATTGTGTCAATACACCTGGGCGACCACATTGAGAGCCTACGAGTAAGCTAATCGCATTGAGTGGTGCATAACGAGCAACGGCTACTGTTGTTTCTTCTTCAGCGAACCCGCGAAGTGCACCTTCCGCAGCATCGGCTGCGATTTGTACTGGGTTATCGTTTACGTTCGTTACATGGGCTTGGTTAGCCATTGTACGACGAGCGCGCATTTTTTGCATACATTGCATCATTTCTACAACGTTCATAGTAGAAACAACTTCCAACATTTTCGCTGGAGTAATAGATTTACAAATCTTAACGATTTCTTCACGAGGTACTGATGGTGTAAGCATCATATTAGCAATCTCTTTTGAATCCTTTGCCATTGCTTGTTGAGCACCATCGAGAACGATACCGTAATTTGCAATAAATGTATCGATAAGATCAAAATCTTCGCGGCGTTTACCATCGAGTTCAACGATGCGCCCACCTTCGATTTTGAGGCTAGGCTTTGGATCTTGAGGAGATTCCATGGCTATAAAACCTTCCTCTACCCATTCCTTTACATAACCATCCTGATTGACAGGACGTTGACTTAAGACTTCGAAACGTTTTGATTTCATAGGGCATACCATCCTTTCAGATTAGATATAGGAAGGGGCTCCGTTCACTGGTTCGTCACCCATCGTACCGAGCAATTGTTTACCTACTTCACGAGCAGAAATAACCGCTTGTCGTACAGCCCCAGAATCGCCAGAAATCTGTAAAATTACTTCGTTAGAATTACTTGTACCTGCAGAAGGAGATGCATAACCGATTACATCAACGTTTGCAGATTTGACAGCTACATCGGCCATAACTACACCAATCGCTGCTGGAGCACCTACGATAAGACCAAAAGCTTTACCTTCGGGAGCGCCAAATGCTGCATTTACTGCATGACTAGCGCGTGCTGTATATTGAAGTTCAATATGACCAGCATCGTTTGCGTATACATCGCCAAAGGTGCGTTCCACTTCAGCTAATGCTACTTCAATAGCTCGTTTTACATCGGATACATCATCACCACCAAAAATGATTAACGAGCCATGGCCTGCGCCACCTTTAGTATCGCGAGGTAATTCAATGCTAACAATTTCAGTATTGGTTGCTTTTACTGCTTCATCAGCAGCCATAATGTGTGGGCCTGCACCAGTACGAGCACCTAAAATACCGATGGAACGATATTTTTTCTTTAGTTTCATCGCATCTAATACTTGTTGATCTACGTTAGCAATTACGAGACCTATAGTATCACCAGTTTTACTAGTCCCTACAAATTCAGTTAATCCACATGTTGTCGCCATAATACCCTCCATACGTATAATGAAAGTATCAAAGTATCTATGTACAGAAAACTATGTTGCGGTATACCAATTTATATTTTTTATCATTTCTTTAATCATTCATATGTATGCAACCCTAAATTCTATACACCATATATTACTATAGAGCATGCCTTGCTATTCAGTCACAACCCATCGGACTCAATCCTTTCTAAATACATGTACTATAAGGCTTTTATCTACCTTTATTATAAAAATTATTAAATGCAACTTTTTTATGTATATTCGTAAAATGCGATTTTTCTATTACAAAAATACGACAATCCTGTTATACTTATACATATAAAAGCAAGAAATAACGTAATTTTATAGGTATATGAATTTTAGGTGGTATGTCACTTTTCTTTTTTTCAGGTTTAGAGCCTACCCTTTAGATAGAGAGCAAGTAGAGCTATTTTAGTGGTGTGCTTACTAGCCCTCTTAACACATTTGTGATTGGAGGTTTTACCATGATTTGTACGAATGAAGATACTAAGCTTATTAATGAAATCATGCGCGATTTCACAAACATAACAAAGATTGCGGCTATTTTTGTTAATAATCGTGGAAAAGTGTTATCTCAAGAATATAACTTTTCCCCTTTTTGCAAGGTTGTAAGGCGCAATCCAATCTATGCCAAGCGCTGCAATCAATGCGACTTATATGGTGGCCTAGATGCTACAAAAGAACTATCATCCTGCCCGTATCGCTGTCACATGGGCCTCATCGATTTCTCTGTTCCGGTTATGAAAGATGGAGCCATTTTAGGATTTATTATGGCAGGTCAAACAAAAACAGAAGATACGACAATCAAACCTATTCTTCCTACCCAAACCGATTGGCATGATGACACCAAACTTCGTGCATTATATCGGACCTTACCAGTTTTGACAGCCGAACAAATTTACAGTGCTACAAAGGTTTTACGGATTTTGGTTGAACACTACTTCCCATTTAACGATACCATAGCAGAAGAGATGCCTTATGAACAATTGCCAGACTTTGTGGAGTCTGAACGACCTATTAATCGTCCAGAAATTCGAAAGGCTATGTTATATATAGAAAAAAATCTGAGCAAACGAGTGTCGCTCAGAAGGATTTCGGAACATATTCATTTAAGTGAGTCCTACTTCTCTAAGATTTTTAAAGATGATACGGGACTTTCAGTAGTGCAATATATAACACTATTACGCATACAAGAAGCAAAAAAACTATTAGTATATTCCCAACTAACAGTTAATCAGATCAGTAAAACATTGGGCTATAACAGAACTAGTTATTTCTGTAAAATTTTCAAAATGGCTACCACTGAAACACCACATTCATATCGGAAAAAATATGCAAAACCAATTGATGCATAATATAATAAAAAAGGCGTAACACCAATGGTGTTACGCCTTTTTCGTATCTATAGAGTTTGTCATGAGAAGGTATTGTATCAGATACATATATTATTAACGATCAATTAGAACGCTGGGATGATAGCTCCCTTGTAGTGTTCTTCGATGAACTTCTTAACTTCTGGAGATTGTAATGCTTTAGCTAATTTTTGGATAGCTGATTTATTTTCATCGCCAGGGTTAACAGAAAGAAGATTTGCATATGGAGAGTCAGCTTTTTCTACGAATAAGCCATCTTTTGTAGGATTAAGACCAGCTGGCAACGCATAGTTAGCATTGATTACTGCTGCATCTAAATCTTGGATGGAACGAGGAATTTGAGCTGCTTCTAACTCAGTAATTTGAATATTTTTAGGATTGCTAGTTATATCAAATGGTGTGTTAGTCAAACCAGTTGGATCTTTCAAAGTTACAAGACCTGCACTTTGCAACAAGAGAAGTGCACGAGCACTGTTTGTTGGATCAGATGGAATTGCTACTTTTGCGCCATTTGGCAAGTCTTTCAAGTCTTTAATTTTTTGAGAGTAGATAGCCAATGGCTCGATGTGAACTGGTGCAAAGCTTACAAAGTTTGTACCATGATCTTTATTGTAGTTATTTTGGTAAGGTACGTTTGCAAAGAAGTTTGCATCTACTTCATGGCTAGATAGAGCCATATTTGGTTGGATGTAGTCTGTAAATTCAACGATTTGTAAGTCTACACCTTCCTTAGCCAAAATAGGTTTAACTTGTTCTAAAATTTCAGCATGAGGTACAGGATTTGCTGCTACCTTTAATACCTCTTTAGAGCCACTAGAGCTCGCGTTATTTGTGGAAGAGCCACAACCACTAATCAATAAGGACGCCCCCAGTACGGCCGTCGCTGCTAAAGCTAACCATTTTTTCATGTAATCCTCCTATCTACGATGAAAACCTACATCTCGGACGAGGACTCATACGTATATAACATTTGTAGATATTATAATAAATTTATTTTTCTTATCTTATATCTACATTTGATTATTTAATAATTTCGATGTAGTAAGTATATCAATTTAATTCCTACTCGTATAATAGATTTTATATATGCATTAATATAACTTTAATCTATAGCAAGATAAGAGTAATTACATTTAGCTATACCAAGTACATAAAAACGGTACTAAGCTGATTCCCCGTACTACTAGGTAATATACCTAATAGATTCAATCAAACTTAGTACCGTTATAAATGTGGCTCTATATAATAAACAATCTAATCAAAATCAAAAAATCAACTTATTGAGTTGACGTTGTTTGCTCCACAGAAATAGTTACAGGTGCTGATAATTTAGCCTCTAACCAAGCTTTTATTCGTTCCAAATCTGCATCAGATACAGTGGATGTAGTATGGATAATCACCATATAGCGACTCGCTTTAGGCTGTTCTAGATTATCTATTAAAGGCATGCCTTCCACTTTGCTTACAAACGGGAATAACGCCTTTGCTTCAGCTTCTGTCGTTTTCATAGTATTTATCGTTTCACTTACTAGTTGATAAGTCGGCTGGTACAGATTACTCAAGTTTTCATATTTTTCAAGGTTCTCTGAAGATTTATTCAAACTTGTCTTATCCATAGTAGATTTTTTCTCATCTACGCTATTAACAAATTGGAGTGTATAAGAGTGTAAGTACTTATACTGCTGTAACTTGCCTTCCAACTGGGATTGTTCCTCCGAAGTCACAGGAGCGCCTATAGCTACTATGTCTACTAGCTTATTCGTTCGATCCAATGAATAATCAATCACTTGTCGACGTCCATCTTGATTAATATCGTTCTTAATAAACTGCTCTATATGATTTGACTCAGAATACTTGATGGTCATATCATAGCCTGCATAAATACTTGGTATAGCCATAATAAGACCAATCACAAGAAATATTAGCTGATTACGACGAATAAGCTCTTCTGCTTGTTTATGGAATGGCAAACTATATACACCCTTTAAAACAATAAAAGATGCAAAGAAGATGAAGAATGCATTTATAAAGAATAAATAGCCAGCCCCAAAGAAATAGTGCCAATTTCCATTAGCAAGTCCATATCCTGCCGTACATAGTGGTGGCATAAGTGCAGTCGCAATCGCAACCCCTGGGATAACATTATCTAAGGTCTTACGCGTTTGCCCAATAATCCCAGCTAACCCACCAAATATAGCAATGAATACATCAAAAATATTCGGTTCTGTACGCGCTAATAGTTCAGATGTAGCCGTCTGAACGGGAGAAATATAAAAATATAAAGCAGATGCCAAAACAGCAATCGTAATCTGTAAGGACAATCTTAAAATAGCACTTTTTACAACTGTAAAATTAAGCGTAGCGAAGCCAAAACCAGTTGCTAAAATAGGTCCCATCAACGGCGATATAAGCATAGCACCAATAATAACTGCCGTACTATTCATATTCAACCCAATAGAGGCAATAAACATGGAGAGGATCAGGATAACCAAAGCAGGTCCCTTAATCTTAGCCCCGCCTATCAATCTTTTAGCGATAGTTGCATCATCAGCTCGCTCAAAATGTATATCAAAGTATTTATTTATTTTCATTCTTTCTCCTTATAATTTCATCAAATCTGCAAAAGTACCTACATTTACAAACATATGCTGTGTAGTTTTCAACATTTGCACCATCAAGATGGCTCCTGTGCCTTCCCCCATCGACATTTGAGCTTGAATAGGAACCATGTCTTGTGTAATACCTACCTCAGCTAAAGCTAGCTCTGTTCCTTTTTCACGAGAGTTATGAGATGGCAATGCATAATCCTTAACACGAGCATTCATGTGAATCCCGCAAGCTGCCGCTACAGACGTAATAAAGCCATCTATGACAAAAGGCTTTTTAAACTCTACACAAGCCAGCATAGCGCCAAGAATAGCCGCAATATCAAATCCGCCTACATGAGCCACAATGTTGCGAACTCGGTCAGGCTCACTTTCAGAAACAAGACTAGCCTTATGCTTATCTAATACAGCGCGCACAAAATCAAGTTTACGCTTCATCAAATCTGGTTTGTCAGGCCAAGATCCAGGACCTACCGTTTCAGTGGGATCAGCTCCAGTCAAGGCAGACAACACACAGGCGGAGGTCGTTGTGTTCCCCAGCCCCATTTCACCAAAGGAAAATAGATTTATCCCTTGCTCTACATAATGTTCAACTCGTTCATAGCCAGATTGAAAGGCACTATTAAATTCATCCTCAGTCATAGCAGGGTGATTTAATATATTCTTTGTCCCCTTTGCGACCTTGCGATCCACTCCGATGCCATCATCTGAGGCAATTCCTACATCCACAACTTCATAAGGAATGTTGTTAAAGTTACAAAACTGTGTAGCCGACGAACGACCCAAGAGCATATTACGCGACTGCTTTTGTGTCACCTCATAGTTATAACCTACATAGCCTTCCATATTACAACCATTATCAGCAGAAAATATGATATGCTGAGGTCGAATTTCACCACTAATCTCGCCCCAAGCAGTACAAATCTTTCGGAAATACTCCTCCCACAAGCCTAGACCGCCAGGGATTAGGCATTTTGGTTGAAGAAATCTATTTAATTGTTCCTCAATTGGTAATACTGACTTATCTTTCATTCTAATCTCTAGTCTGCAAAGAATATGCCAACTAGCCTTCTATTAATTCGATATTTTTCTATATAAAAGTATAACACAAATTATATAATTAGTAATATAGGTTTTGTACTAGTACTCATATATACGAATTATCCTCTCATCAGGGAATAATCTATGCTTTTTAGCCTTAAACTCTGGATTATTATTAGAATCAAAATATTCAATCGTGTTTCTTAACTGCTCATGAGTAAAAGGACTCGTACTTGGATTATATACCAGCTGATTAAATACAGCATACCGTCCATCATATGCAGCAAATAGTAAATTAGATTCCTTATCTGGATTGTATGAATCCACTAACATTCCAGGCAAGCCATTATTCCATACCGCTGAATAAGTAGGATTTTGTAACTCATCAAAGATTCCCCACATACGCCAATATACTTGCAATGTGTGATAGAAATTATACTCTTTATCTACAAGTACTTTGTTTTCTATATCTTTACTATCAGGATGATCTACATCTAAAGGAATAATCTGAATAGAATACCAAATATCTCCTATCTCATACTCTATAAAAATATTGTTATCTAACATATAGAACATCTTCAACTCTGCACCTTTTGGAATGCGGAATGTCATGCCTTTACGAGTAATTGTGTCTGTATATGAATCTATATCCTTTAAACTCTTCTTACAAGGAACCTTCCTTCCCACAGGATACGATAAAAGAGTAGTCTTTTTCTCATCATGAATGAGCTTATCCGTTGAATGATACAATCTGCCCCGAACTAAACTAACTTCTTCAGCATACGTTTTTTCTTCACGTAAATACCCCTTTGCTATGTCCTCGGTCCTCATTCGTTCTAAATGTCTTTGTAAATCAGCTTCAATCTTATCATTAGTTTGTTCACTACTAACGCACTTCTCTTTAGCACTACTAGAAATATCATTTTGAGTAACCTGCTCTTTGGCATGTACTTGTGAAACCATAAGACTTAGCATTAACAGTGCAGCAAGGTATGAATATATTCTTTTCACAATACAACTCCTTAACTTTATAACAACCACTACAATAAACTTCAATCTCTACTAGTATTGTACCTTTTAATACTTGTAGAATCATCAAAGGGGCTGTAACAAAACAGCCCCTTTGTTCCAAATTTTATATACAAACTCTGCCCAACTCTAATGATACATATCTATATCTACAGTAATCATTCGCGTTCGTTCCGAATTAAACATAAAGTAAATCACTCTTGGCTGGTCATGATCAAAGTTATGGTATACAACATATACTACATATTTCTCAGCTGATACACGAGTACTATAATAAAAATCTTCATTAGGATCATCACCGACACTCTGGCTGCCATCAATTAACCAGGGAAATAATTTCCAGTTTTGTCGTTGAATAGTGATAATCTCATAATAATTGTTTATGTCACTAACCAATACATTTTTATCTTTTGGATATGTAAACGAATTAAGTACTTCAACTGTAGTATCCTTGTCCCTGCCATTTACAAACGAATACCAAGCATTAGATCTAACAGTTTCCTCATACCGTGAAATCGTAGCTTCATCACCATCTAATACTAAGCAACTATAATTTCCACCCAATCCTATTATCTCAGCAGAAGAAACCACTTTCAAACTCTCTGGTAAAGACTTAGGCGCTTGCAATTGAGATGGAATATAACCTGCTTTAGATGATGGCCATGTAGAGTGCCACCGTTGTATATCATAATGGGATAATCCTACAGCAGAAAACACTAAGGTAACAGCTAATGTAGGAAGCATACACAGAAAAAAGATAACATAAAAATATGATAAAAATCTTTTACGTACAGTTTTCTCACTATCAATTACTCTACATTTTTCAAGCAATAATACAATCGTGGCGATTAATAAAATCAGATAGTACACCCCAGAATACGAGATATAATCTGAGAAGAAAAATGTTAATACCCAAAGAATTATAAAAAACCATATACTCTTTTTATAAGGATTAGAAAAAAACAATTTCTTTAAGTAAATTAAACACTGTTGCATTTACGTTCTCCACAACAATACCTACTCAAATTACTTAGATTGATAAAACACAGCCCGTGTCCCATCATTACTAATTAACAATTCCACAAAATGAGGTCTTTTAGTATTCCCATCATCTACAAACACATATAATCTATGATTTCGAGTAGAATTATATGTATCCTTGACTACTGTTTTTGTTTCTTTTCGAGGTGCAAAGCGTAGCCACTCAATAAAAGTCCGTTCTGGCAAATTGAGGGATTCTTCTTCTATACTCTCTACAATATTATAGCTATTAGGGTGAGATATAAAACGCTTTTTCTCCCCAGTATCTAAATCACGCAATACACCATCCGCATCAATTTGCGCTGTATAGGCTGCATTTTGCTTTGCTATTGCCTCATATTGTGCAATTACTTTAGGGTCCCCCTCAAGTACAGTATATCTCTCTGGATATGCATTAGCCCAAGCTAAACTACTACGAAAAGCAGACGCTCTATAAATACCGTCGGGAAGTTTTCCTGGTCGTTTTAACCCCTCTGGTAGTTCTCCACTATTAGGCCACCCTTGAGTCCAATCCATGGTACTATACTCGAAGGAATCAAATTGCTCAATGCTTGTTTTTAAGTCATACCTAAACCAATCGCTTACTAACCAAGAAAAGCTGAGGGTAAAGGCAATATACAAACACCAAGCCAACTGAGTGTGCCTTTTTTCAGATATGGACTGTTTCTTAAAGCGCCTATATTGAAGTAACACACTCAACACTATGGCTATGCCAAAAACAATGTAAGTAATTGGGGCTATGTTAAATAGCACTACTACAATTACAAACAACACGCATAGCAGAACTATTAGTAGGCCATAAAATCCTTGGAACAAAACTCTCTCCTATTATGACAACACTTAAAATAACTTCAACACTTAAAACATCTTTTTATACAACGCTTCTATATCTTTACGGCTAATTTCAGCAACTGTATTAGCAATATTTCCTGTAGCTACAACGTATACATTATCTACAAGCCATGGAATGTCTTTTTTTGTAAAGCCTAATTCTGTAAGGTTTGTATTAAGGTCTAGGTCATGTACGATCAAGCGTAATGCATCGCCTAGTTCGGAGCCATCTCCGTGGTTAAATATACGAGCCAAGGCGTCAAATTTATCAGGGTTCGCACTCCATGTGTATTCCACTGCAACAGGTTCAATAACAGCAAGACCTACGCCATGTGTAATATCTTTAAGACCACTGGCTGGATGTTCCATACCATGCGCTAGTGTTACACCAGCTGTATTGATAACCATGCCCCCAATAGTGCTTGCTAATGTAACAGCTTCCCAAGCTTTTGTAAGTTGTTTTTCATTGAGCACTGCTGGTTTGCCTTCAGCCGCTGCTTTCACATGTTTATATAGTGGTACAAGGTGTTGTGCTAATAATGTCACCGCATAATGAGCCAATGCATCGGTGAAAGGTTGCGCTGTTTTAGAGGTATAGGCCTCGATATTGTGGCATAGTGCATCAAAGCCAACAGATGCCAATACATGAGGAGGCATAGTGCCCATCACACCAGGGTCTACAATGGAAACCTTAGGCACGATAGCGTTACAACGCAAAGATTTTTTGTCCCCTGTTTTAGGATTAGTAAGGACCCCAAAACCATTGCCTTCAGAGCCGGTACCACAGGTTGTAGGAATGACAATAAGAGGCAACGCATTATCACTGACTTTACGATTGAAGATATAGTCGTTGATGTCGCCATCATTCACAGCCATGAAGGCGATGCCTTTTGCACAGTCCATAATAGACCCTCCGCCAATAGCAATCACCATATCACAGCTTTCAGATTTAGCTAAAGCAGCACCATCTAAAGCTGTTGTAGTCAACGGATTAGCATCAACTTGATCAAAAAGGACATGATCAATATGAGCCGCATCAAGCTTTGCCACAACACGATCATACAAACCAGATTTTTTCGCACTACTGCGACCAGTTACAATAAGTGCTTTCTTGCCATAGGGTGCAGCAAAATTATCAATATTATCTACTTTATTCCAACCAAATTGGATATTTACAGGTAAAAAATAAGAGAATTCCATGTGATAACCTCTTTTCTTTGAAAACTAGTTCTTAAAGTTATTGTAATGTATATTTGAGGGCATGTAAAACCTCATAGGGCTTTCACCAGAAAACAGGTATACTAATAATAAGAGAGGGTATTTATATTTATAGAGGGAGAGACATCTATGAAATTTGCCATTAAACATTTATGGTCTTCGCTGCGAGACCTAGCAATGCAGTCGCCAATATTACTGGCATTAATCGCCGTATTTTCATGTACACCGTTGTATATTGAACAAGATTGGTTTTCCGAAGTCGATCTTAAGCTATACTCACTGTATTTCTTTATCGTTATATTACAAAGCTATATAACAAGGGCACGAAAGTTTTCCATATTATATACCTTAGTAAGTATCGGAATCAGCGTTGGCCTTTATATGATTCACGAAACCTATGGCTATGTGCGGGGCATTGAGCTAGCCACGGAAAATATATCGTACCTATGGCTGTACTCCATGATTGCCTTATATTTCACATCACCCGGTGAACACTACATCGGCGAAATCATTAACCGCATCAAGCGAATTGGTATCACCCTTGTTACGTCTACGCTATACAACATTGTTATCATTATGAGTTTATGGTTCTTCTTCATCATCGTGGACCAACCATTCAACTTTGAAGAAACCATTTTTAAGGTGCTCGCATCCATTAATATATTCATTTGTCTATCTATGGTATGTTCTTACAAAGAGGATCCAGCAGGCCCTCCCGCACCGAACTCATTCTTTACCGTCGTATTCGGCATCATCTTGCCAAAGGCATCCATTATTACAGGCATTCTAGCTAACATCTATCTAGTCTTGATTCTGTTGGGACTTCGCGATGACACCCGCTTCTTCTACACGTACTATCCATATGTAGCTATTTTCTACTTATTCTATTTGGCTAGTTTTAGATCTAGTGAAAGTAGCAAAACGCAGCAAATCCTGTGCTTCCTATTCACTACGTTAACTACATTGTGCTTAGCTCTTATCGGTAAGCGTGTGATTAATGAACCAATTCTCTGGCTCAATACGATTTACGTGAGTGCATTCAATCTAATTTTCTTAGCACATAATGTATATTCTCTTGTGAAAGGATTAAAACCTTCTGTCCACACCACAGTT
>CADFKY010000002.1 GCA_902834965.1 Veillonellaceae bacterium | reverse complement strand
ACTAACATCGCTAACAATACAACTGCAATTAACAACGTAAACGTTAAAGTTGATGGTGTTAAAGGCGACTTGAATGGTCTTACTAAACGTGTAGAACAAAACGAAAAAGATATCAACGTAGCTGGTACAATTGCAATTGAAAACCGTAAATTCATTGGCGACAACAAAGTTGCTATTGCAAACAACACTACAAATATCAATGTTAATGCAAAAGCTATTGATGAATTAAAAGGTCAAGTAGGTAAATCTTCTACAGTAATCAACGATATTAAAAACCAAATTACTAATATCAATGGTAAAGTAGAAAATAATACTACTAACATTGCTAACAATACTACAAACATTCAAGCTAATGTAGTGGCAATTGCTGATAATAGCAAACGTATCACTGAAAATGCTACAAACATCGCAAACAACACTACAAACATTGCTAATAACACTACAGCTATTAACAATGTAAATGTAAAAGTTGATGGTGTTAAAGGTGACTTGAATGGTCTTACTAAACGTGTAGAACAAAACGAAAAAGACATCAACGTAGCTGGTACAATTGCAATTGAAAACCGTAAATTCATCGGCGACAATAAAAAAGCTATCGATGAATTAAAAGGTCAAGTTGGTAATACAGTTAAGAATATCGAAACTACTATTAATAACAAAATCACTGAAAATAATGTAGTTATTAATAAAAATATCGATGCTAAGATTGAAGCTAACAATACTGTAATTAATCAAAATATCACAAATGCAATTACTGAAAACAACAAGGAAATTAACAATACAATTAACAAGGTAAATGTTAAAGTTGATGGTATTAAAGGTGACTTGAATGGTCTTACTAAACGTGTTGACCAAAACGAAAAAGATATCAATGTAGCTGGTACAATTGCTATCGAAAACCGTACTTTGATTGGCAATAACAAAGCTGCTATCGACAAGAATGCAAAAGCTATTGCTGAATTGAACGGTAAAGTTGGTACTACTATCACTAATATCGAATCTACTATTAATAACAAGATTGAAGCTAATAATACTACAATCCTTAATAAAGTAGATCAAAATATTGATACTAAGATTACTGCTAATAACACTGTAATTAACCAAAACATTGCTAATGCAATCAATGAAAATAACACAACAATCATTAACAAAGTTGATAAAAACATTGATGTGAAAATCAATGAAAACAATAAGCAAATCAACAACACAATCAATACTAAGATTGGTGATGTAAATGTTAAGATTGATGGCGTTAAAGGTGATATAGCTGGTCTTACTGCACGTGTAGATCGTCATGATCAACGCTTAGATTACTTACAAGGTAACATTGTAGATAACTCTACACGTATTAGCGCTAATGAAGATGCTATTAAAGCATTAAAAGGCCAAGTTGGTACAACAGTTACTAATGTTGAAAACACAATCAATGCTAAGATTGAAGCTAACAACACAGTAATTAGAAAAGATATCAACACTGCTATTACTAATAACAACACTGTTATTAACAAAAATATTGCAAATGCTATTAGCGAAAACAACACAACAATCATTAATAAAGTTGATCAAAATATTGATGCTAAGATTGCTGAAAACAATACAGTAATTAACAACACAATTAACAGCAAAGTTAATGAAGTAAATGTTAAGGTTGATGCTAACGCAAAAGCAATTGTTGATAATAGCAAAGCTATTACTGACATTAAAGCTAATGTGACAAATATCAGCAATAAAGTAGATGTTAACACTGCAGATATCAAAGCTATCCGCACAGATGTAACTAACAATACTACTAACATTGCTAATAACACAGCAGCTATTGCTAATGTAAGCAAACAAGTTAAAAATAACACAACTACCATTTCTAACAATGCAACAGCTATTGCAAACATTAGTAAACAAGTTGCTGGTAACACAGCTAACATAACTGATGTAACTGCTAAAGTAAATGCTAATACTGGTCGTATTGAATCTAATACAACTGCTATTAACAACTTAACTGGTAAAGTTGATGCTAACTCTCAAGCTATCGAATCCTTGAAAGGTCAAGTTGGTAAAGGCAATACTACAATTGTTAATGTAGCTCAAAAAGTAGAAAATATTACTCAAAACATTAACGCTCAAAATAGCAACATCCAAGCTAATACTGTAAACATTCAAAATAATACTTCCAATATTAATAACATTAAAGCTAATGTTGTTAACGTTGAAAAGAATGTAAACAATATTAAAGCTGATGTAACAGTAGTAAAAGCTGATATCACAAACATCAATGCTAAAGTTGATCAAAAAATCAATATTGTGAACAACAATATTACTAACGTTAAAAACGATGTGAAGAATATTGATGCTAAAGTTACAAATATTGATAACAAAGTTACAAATATTGATAACAAAGTTACTAATATTAACAATAAAGTAACTAATATTGATACTAAAGTTAATGATATTGACGTAAAAGTTAATAACCAAAATACTGTAATCAACAATATCAAAACTGATGTATCTGGCTTGAAAGATCAAGTTGGCAAAAATACTGAAGCAATTAAGAACTTACAAAATGTAAGCGCTGATGTAAACAAAGTGAAAGAACAAGTTAATGCTAATACTCAAAAAGCAAATGCTAACGAAGAACGCATTAAAAATGTTCAAAGCCAAGTTTCTGTTAATACTGAAGCAATCAAACATAATACTGAAAATATCAATATTAACAAAGCAGCGATCAAACAAAATGCTGAAGCAATTCAAAATACTAATGTAACTGTACAAAAAGTAATCAACAAAGTTGATGAACATAGCAAAGTTATTAACGACGTATCTAAACAAGTTAATACTAATACAACTAATATTGCTAATATCAATAATGTTGTTAACCAAAATACAACTAATATTACAAACGTAACTAACCAAGTTAATGCAAATACAAGCAATATTAGCAAAGTATCTAGCCAAGTTAATACAAATACTACAAACATCAACACTCTAAATGCTAAAGTAGATACTAATGTTACCAATATCACTAAGGTAGATAATCGTGTAACTGCAGTAGCCAACCAAGTTAATGAAAATGCACAATTAACAAAAGCTGTTGGTACTCTAGCACTAGAAAATCATGAAAAAGTTAGTGTACTAGGTTTACAAGTAAACAAAAATACACAAGACATTGCTGATGTAAACACTAAAGTTGATGAAAACGTTACATTAACTAAAAACATTGGTGCTATTGCATTAGAAAATAATGAAAAAGTTAATGTATTGGGCTTACAAGTAAATAAAAATACTCAAGATATCAGTACATTAGCAGAAGCTGCAAATTACAGCTTGAAAGCTTCTAACATTGCATTACAAGATCATGCAACTCTTGTTCAACACGATGCTCAAATCGCAGAAAACTCTCGCCGCATTAGCAGTGTAGAACGCGATGTTAAAGTAGTGGGTGCTAATGCAGCAGCATTGGCAGCATTGAAACCTATCGAATACCACGAAGGTCAAAAAGCTCAAATCATGGCAGCAGTTGGTACTTACAAAGGTAAAACATCTACTGCATTGGGTGTAGCTCATTATGCAAATCCTGATTTGTTAATCCATGCTGGCGCAGCTTATGGTGGTGACCATAGCGTAATGGCAAATGCTGGTGTAACAATTGGTATCGGTAATGCTCCTACAGCTCCTAAAGCATCTCCAGCAACTGTAAAAGTTCTTGAGGATAAAGTGGCTGATTTACAAGCTCAAAATAAAGAAATCCGTGATCTTCTTGATAAAGTGCTTGCACAACAACCACAACAAGCGCCAAAAGCAGCTGTAAAAACAACTAAATAATTAGCCTCCCAATTGATAGATTAATTCTTTGATCTATCGCAGGTATAGAAACCGCGTAACAGAAATGTTACGCGGTTTTCTTTTTTGTGGGGATTCTGCCCATTATGAAACGTAGTAAGGATGTTACCCGTTAAGGAACTGATCTAACTATCTTCTATTAAGCTGTTATTTTATGCTGTTGTGGTAGATAGTGGGGGTTAAGAGTTGGTTTTTGTTTTATAGTCGAACATATGTATTGTAGAAAAAAGGAGAAAAATAGAGGTTGAATAAGAAAAATATAAAAAAGTGGGATAAAAATGGATTTTTTATTGTGATTGGTGGGGAATTGTGGTAGAATTTACCATATAGTGGTGGATAAGGAATAGTAAAGGGCGGTGATACGTATGTTCATGGGAGAATATAATCACACCATTGATACAAAAGGGCGGATGATTATACCCGCGAAAATACGTGAACAACTAGGCGAAGTATGCATTGTTACTAAGGGCCTAGATAACTGCTTAGCTATTTACACCGAAGAAGCGTGGAAGAAAATTTCTGCAGCTTTACAATCACAATCCTCCACTAAAGCTAGCGTACGCGCCTTAAAACGTTTTGTTTTTGGTAGTGCTGCTGAGCTTGAATATGATAAACAAGGTCGTGTCCTCATTCCTGTACCACTACGTGAATATGCGAGCCTTGATAAACAGGCCGTTATTGTCGGTGCTGGGGATCACGTTGAAATTTGGAGCCGCGAAAAATATGATTACTATGATGATCAAGTGGCTGAAAGTATGGAAGAACTTGTTGAAGGTCTAGAAGGGATTATGTTATAGGAGGCTATGATGGATTTTAATCATACCAGCGTACTTTTACGCGAAACGGTGGACTCCGTCGTAACTAATCCAAAAGGCATCTATGTGGACTGTACCCTGGGTGGTGCAGGACATGCCCATGCTGTGGGCGAGATGCTAGACCCAGAAGGCATGATTATAGGGTTGGATCAAGATGAAGATGCGTTGAGCGTAGCTCGACAGCGTTTATCTGATTTAACATGTCAGGTATTAACAATACCGACGAACTTTTCTAACTTAAAAGAAGCCCTCCATAATGAGGGTATCTATGAAGTAGATGGATTTATCTTTGATCTTGGCGTATCTAGCTATCAATTGGATACACCGGAGCGTGGCTTTTCATATATGAATGATGGGCCACTCGATATGCGTATGGATAAGGACGCACCATTAACAGCAGAAGAGGTTGTTAATGAATATGATGCTGACGCATTATTGCAAATTATCCGCGACTATGGGGAAGAGCGATGGGCTAAGCGCATTGTTGAATTCATCATTAGTGCACGTCAAGAAAAACGAATTACCACTACTGGTGAGTTAGTTAGAATTATTAAGCAAGCAATACCTGCGAAGGCGCGTCAAGATGGACCGCATCCGGCAAAACGGACGTTCCAAGCCATTCGCATTGAAGTAAATAGAGAATTAGCTATCTTGCATGATAGTTTTGTAGATGCTGTATCCATGTTGAAACCAAAGGGGAAAATTGGGGTTATCACATTCCACTCCTTGGAAGATCGAATTACAAAACAAACTTTCAAAGAGTTGAGTACAGCATGTATATGTCCTCCAGAATTGCCAATGTGCGTATGTAACCACAAGGCGGTTGTGAAGGCGAAGAATAAGGCTATAGAGCCGAGTGCAGGGGAGGTTGAGGTTAATCCGAGGGCTAGAAGCGCAAAGTTACGCGTAGCCGTCAAGTTGTAGAATTGGAAGGGGTTAGTGTTTATGTTAGCGAGAAAGGCTGTTGTGGGCCAAGTTAAAAGCGATGTGTTGGTCGCTTCACAAGGGAGAAAACGTAGTGCAAATGTGGCTCTAGATTTGAGCCCTATGATGTGGCAGGTTGTATATGGTATTGCTGCATTGGTTGCATTTTTGCTTATCATGATGGTTATGAATGCGTACAGCACAAAATTAGGCTATGAAGTAGTTAAAACACAGCAAGCTGTAGTACAATTAACAAAGGATAATGATGCGTTGGATGTTGAAGTGGCTTCTTTGAAGTCTCCTGTTCGTATTCAACAAATCGCAGAACAACAACTAGGGATGGTTTTGCCTGATTCTTTTGTTTATAGTACAAAAAGCGCTGTTACTGAACGTACTGTACAAGAGAAACAGCAAATTATAGACTAGCAGGCAAAGCAGCTCGTATTGGGCTGCTTTCCTTTGCGTGTAAAGGAGATTGTATATGAAACAATTACAAGATATAGTAAAAACTTTGCAAACACCGCATGTAGAAGGTAATACAGCTGTTGAGGTATTGGATATTACGGCTGATTCTCGTGCAGTAAAAGCAGGTAGCTTATTTATTGCGTTAGATGGTGCCACTGTAGATGGTCATAATTATGTAGATAAAGCCGTTGAAGCTGGTGCTGTAGCAGTACTTGTATCTAAACCAGTAGAGGTAAGTGGTGATGTTTGTGTTATCACTGTAGAGGATACTCGAAAAGCTATGATGGCTTGTGTACCATATTTCTTTGATTATCCAGCAAATTCCATGCGTATGATCGGTGTTACTGGTACTAATGGTAAAACAACTACAACTCATATGATTCGTCATATTTTGAAGGGCCAAGGCCATAAAGTAGGCGTTATTGGTACCGTTCATATTATGATTGGTGATACATCCTATCCAATTCACAATACAACACCGGATGTAGTAGATTTACAACATATTCTTCATCAAATGGTAGAAGAAGGTGTTACCCATTGTGTCATGGAAGTATCTTCCCATGCATTAGCATTAGGTCGAGTTTCTGGTGTTGAATATGATACAGCAGTATTCACGAACTTAACACAAGATCATTTGGACTTTCATAAGACCTTTGAAAATTATTTGGCAGCTAAGTGTAAATTATTTGAACAAGTTAGCGCGACGAACCAAACTAAATCTGGTAAAGGGGCTATCATCAATATCGATGACGAATATGGTCATCGTGTAATTGAAAAAACAACGGCGCCTATCATTACATACAGTATTGATGGTAAAGGAACATTGAATGCTCATGATGTTGAAATGACTCCTAAATCTAGTCGTTATACTGTATCCTATGATGGCAATGACTATACAGTAGCTATGAATACAACTGGTTTGTTTAATGTATATAATACATTGGCCGCTATTGGCGCTTGTCTATTAGAAGGTATCTCTATGGAAGATATCGATAAGGCGTTGAAAACATTTAGCGCTGTGCCTGGCCGTTTTGAGCTTATTGAAGAAGGTCAACCATTTGCAGTTGTTGTAGACTATGCACATACACCAGATGGGTTAGAAAATATTTTGCAAACAGCAAAGGCTATTCAAGAAAATCGCATTATTGTAGTCTTTGGCTGCGGTGGTGACCGGGATGCTACAAAACGTCCTATAATGGGCCGTATTGCTGCACAATATGGCGATGTAGTATATGTTACATCTGACAATCCTCGCACAGAAGATCCTGTGCAAATTGTGAAAGATGTAGAGGTGGGCGTTAAAGAAGGCCTTCGTGAAGGCTCTCACTATGAAGTTATCGTTGATCGTCGGGAAGCGATTCAACATGCAATACAAAATGCAAAACCTGGGGATATTGTACTAATTGCAGGTAAGGGGCATGAGGATTACCAAATCTTAAAGGATAAAACGATTCATTTTGATGATCGTGAAGAGGCGCGAGCAGCCCTCAAGGAGATCTAATATGGCAGAATTTACATTGTCTCAAGTACTGGAAGCCACACAGGGGACGAGTGCACATACCGACAATATTAAGTTTTTAGATGTATCTACTGATACAAGAACGATTGAATCAGGCTTTTTATTTGTAGCCTTAAAAGGCGATACCTTTGATGGTCATGATTTTATTAATACAGCTATCGAAAAGGGCGCTACTGGTGCAATCGTAGAAAAAGGCCGTGCAGTGGACGGCATCGTATGCATTGAAGTCGATAATACATTGGTAGCGTATCAAAATTTAGCACGTTACCATCGTCGTCGATTTGATATTCCTGTAGTCGCTATTACTGGTTCTTCTGGTAAGACTACAACAAAGGAAATGGTAGCTGCTGTACTCGGCACCGAATTTAATGTTTTGAAAACTGAGAAAAACTTTAACAATGAAATTGGTTTGCCAAAAACATTGTTGCGTTTAACTGCAGAACATCAAGCTTGTGTTGTTGAAATGGGCATGCGTGGCCTTGGTCAAATCGAGGAGCTTGCGTTGATTGCAGAACCAACTATGGGTATTATTACCAATGTTGGTACTAGCCATATTGAGCTATTAGGCTCTCGTGAAGCCATCGCACAAGCTAAAGGTGAGTTAATTCGTTGCTTGCCTGAAAATAGTGTGGCTATTCTCAATGAAGATGATCCATATGTTAAAGCTATGGATAGTCTTGCCAAAGGTAAAACGATTACCTATGGTATCGAACGTAATGCCACATGTATTGGCAGTCATTTGCGTTATAAAAAAGATGGTATTAAATTTACATGCAAATGTTATGACGAAGTATTTGATATCTTCTTGCCTATGATTGGTGAACACAATGTATATGACGCATTGGCAGCAATTGTAGCTGGTCGTGTGCTAGGCATTAAGTCCAATACGATTCGCAAGGGCTTAAGTGAATTTACAGGCACTCCTATGCGCCAAGAAATCGTACCATTTGAAGATATTGTTATCTTAAATGACGCGTATAATGCAAATCCTTCTTCTATGGCTGAAGCGATAAAAGCTTTGGGGCAGCTAGAAGGTAAACGTAAAATTGCTATGCTTGGTGATATGCTTGAACTTGGTGATTATACTGAACAAGCGCATCGTGAAATTGGTCAATTGCTAGCTGAAGAAGGTTATAGTGTTGTCTTCACATTTGGTGATGCCGCTGCCTTTATAGCTAAAGAAGCTAAAAAAGCAGGCTTAACTACATTCCGTTGTAATAGCCATTTGGAAATGGCCAATGCATACAGTGATATTCGCGAAAAAGGGGATGTTATCCTAGTCAAAGGCTCCCGTGGTTTGCGGATGGAACGAGTTGTTGAAGAATTGAAAGATCGTGAATAAAAGGTTACGGCTAGTTATATCTAGCCGTCATCTGTTTATTAATGAGTAGAGGATTCGTATGATATATCACATTCTATTAGCCTTCGTAGTAACCTTTATTATTACGGTAGTGCTAGGTAAATTTGCTATTCCTATGTTGCGTTCTTTGCACGCACAACAAAGTATTCGTGAAGAAGGTCCAGAAAGTCATCAAGCGAAAGCTGGTACACCAACAATGGGTGGCGCTTTCATGATGGTAGCCCTCGTCATTGGGGTTGCTTTATTTGCACCGTGGAATGTGGGTACTGGTATGTTATTATTCCTAACATTAGGACATTGTTTATTGGGCTTCTTTGATGATTTTGTAAAAGCTGTAAAAAAACGTAATCTTGGTTTGACAGCAAAGCAAAAATTACTAGGTCAATTTATTTTGGCTGCCATATTCTGTTACTGTATTACTGAAATTATGGTTATTCCTACCACATTGTGGATTCCTGTAGCAGATATTCACCTTCAATTAGGTTGGGCTTATTATGTATTGGCATTTTTAATTATCGTAGGTGCTACGAATGCCGTAAATCTTACAGATGGTCTTGATGGTTTAGCTAGTGGTACATCTGCTGTAGCTGCCATTGCCTTTTCCGTTATCGGCCTTATGGCTGCATCCACAACAAATTCTATTGGCGCTGAAAGCGTTGCTTACTATGGTGCCATTGTAGCCGCTGTATGCCTTGGTTTCTTGGTATACAATGTAAACCCTGCAAAAGTATTTATGGGGGATACAGGTTCTTTAGCATTAGGTGGCGCTTTTGCAGCGATGGCGATTCTTACAAAAACAGAGTTGTTACTCGTTGTAATTGGCGGTATTTTTGTTATGGAAGCGTTATCCGTTATT
The DNA here is from genome assembly GCA_902834965.1 of Veillonellaceae bacterium. The sequence continues at coordinate 18,643 of CADFKY010000002.1, read as the reverse complement.
ATTCAAGTTATTTCCTTTAAAACTCGTGGTGTACGAGTGTTTAAAATGAGCCCTATTCACCATCATTTTGAGTTGTCTGGTTGGGCTGAACAAACTGTTGTTAATCGCTTCTGGTTTGGTGGTGCTGTATTAGCTGTTATTGGTGTCATTTTAGCGACTATAACTTTGTAAGATAATACTTAACGGAAGCCGCAAATAATGGTATGCTTATAAGATAGGAATACATTATTTTTGTTGATAATTTAGGTGATACAGATGGAATACGGAGACAAACATATACTTGTTCTGGGCGCTGGTGCCAGCGGTATAGGCGCATCTTGGGTGTTAGCTCAAGTTGGGGCCCATGTAGTGTTAAATGATTATAAGCCTGTTACACTGCCTGCAGATGAGGAAAAAAGACTAGTATCAGCAGGTGTGGAGATTATTACAGGTCTACAAGACGAATCCTTGCTTGATGGCGTGGATCGTATTGTTATTTCTCCAGGTATTTCTTTAGATATTCCCATTGTAAAAGCTGCTCAAGCGCGTGGTATTGATGTAGTTAGTGAAGTTGAAGTAGCTTATGAATTATCTAAATCTCCAATTGTAGCCGTTACTGGTACAAATGGTAAGACTACTACTACTACATTATTAACTAAGGTATTGGAAGGATCTGGAAAACCAGTTCGCGTTGGTGGTAACATTGGAGATTCCCTCAGTGAAGTTGCCTATTCCATGCCAGCAGATGGTTTTTTGGTAGCTGAACTATCTAGCTATCAATTAGAGACAATTAAGCATTTTAGACCGATTGGTGCTATTATGCTCAATATTACACCAGATCATTTAGCTCGTCACAAGACGATGGAAAATTATATTGCTGCAAAGGAACGAATCTTTGAAAATCAATTAAGTACAGATTTTATGGTGCTTAATATTGATGATCCAATTGTGGCAGATATGGAACATCGTGTGCCTAGCCATATCCTTAAAATTAGTCAACATCAAGTGGTACCAAATGGTGCTTACTATGATAAAGGGCAATGTTATGTAACAAAGGATGGTAAGGCAACGCCTGTTATTGGAAGCGATGATATCCATATTCCAGGTAGTCATAATATTGAAAATATTTTAACTGTTGTCGCTTTAACCTATGCGTTAGGTGTGCCCGTAGAAACTATCCATCGCATTATTAGCGAGTTCCATGGTGTTGAACATCGATTAGAACGAGTTAAAACGATTGATGGCGTTACATTCTATAATGACTCTAAAGCTACTAATGTTGACTCTGTTGTAAAAGCATTAGAATCCTTTGATCAATCAGTTATTTTATTAGCTGGTGGTCATGATAAAATGACTCCATTAGAAGATTTTATGCAGCTTGTTAAAGATCATACAAAAGCTGTCATCTTTATGGGTGAAGCGGCGGACCGATTTGAAGCTGCTGCAAAAGAGGCTGGTGTTCAGCCTATTTACAGAGCTTCATCTATGAAAGATGCTGTTGAACAAGGTTATAAATTGGCTAACCAAGGTGATATTGTATTATTATCACCAGCATGTTCAAGCTTTGATTGGTACAGCTGTTTTGAAGAACGTGGCGATGATTTTAAAAATTGTGTTCATATGTTGCAAGAAGGGGGACACCATTAATGAAACGTATCATTATTTCAGGTGGTGGCACCGGTGGACATATATATCCAGCAATAACTATATATAAGGAAATTATGAAGCAGAACCCTGATGCACAGGTTTTATATGTAGGAACTGAAAAGGGCTTAGAGGCAACCTTAGTGCCTAAAGAAGGAATTGAGTTTACTACATTACCCGTACAAGGTTTGCAACGTAAATTATCTTTTGGTACGTTGGTGACGTTAGGTAAGACTGCTTTCTCTCTTGTGAAAGCCAATACAATCATTTCTAACTTTAAGCCGGATGTAGTTATTGGTACTGGTGGTTATGTCTGTGGTCCTATTCTCATGGCTGCAGCATTGCGCAACATTCCAACGTTGATACAGGAACAAAATGTCATTGCAGGTATTACAAATAAAATTCTAAGCCGTTTTGTTGATGTAGTAGCCGTGGGCTACAAGGATGCAGAAGCATCTTTTTCAAAGGCGAAACGCGTAGTGTATACTGGTAACCCAGTACGTCCTGATGTATTAGTCGATACTAGGGCTGATGGACGTAATTATTTTAATTTAAGTGATGACACGTTTACAGTTCTTATAGCAGGTGGTTCTCGGGGGGCGCGAACTATCAATAATGCTATGATTGATGTACATAAGCATTTCCAAGGAACAAAAGGAATCAAATTAATCCATATTACAGGGGACGGAGAATACAAATCTGTGTTATCTCAGCTTGGTATTACCGATGGTGATGGTTTAGGTGATTCTTCAGTGATTCTGCCATATCTACATGATATGCCAAAAGCTTTGGCAGCAGCTGATTTAGCAGTCTTTAGATCTGGTGCTATCGGTCTTGCTGAGCTGGCGGTTCGAGGTATTCCATCTGTGTTGGTACCATATCCATATGCAGCGGAAGATCATCAAACATATAATGCCCGTATCTTTGTCCAAGAAGGGGCTGCTCATATGATCGTTGATCAAATGTTAAGTGCTCATGATTTGATAGGGGAAATTGAAATGTTTATGGCCAATCGTGATTTATTGTCACAAATGGGAGAACGAGCATTGCAATTAGGGAAACCAAATGCGGCTCATGATATTGCAAAATTAGCATTATCTATTGCAAAGTAACAAGGAGAGGTTTTATGTTAGACGGTATTCATAAGATTCACCTTATTGGTATAGGTGGGTCTGGCATGCGTGCTATAGCGAATATATTAATTCAAAAAGGTTATGATGTATCTGGTTCAGATGTAACTGAATCTGCAGTTATTGAAAAGTTCAGAAATATGGGCGCTACCGTTCATATTGGTCATAATAAAGAGTATGTAAATGGCGTTGATGCTGTAGTTCGTTCTACAGCTATTCGTGAAGATAATCCTGAAATTGTAGCGGCAAAAGAAGAAGGTATTACAATTTTGCACCGTTCCGATATTGTAAAAGCTGTGTTAGACGTAACAGATGGCATTGCAGTAGCCGGCGCACACGGTAAAACTTCTACTACTTCAATGATTGGTCAAATTTTAGTAGAAGCAGATGCTGATCCAACAGTTATTATTGGTGGTGAAGTAGATTATTTAAAAGGTAGTAGTTGCCTTGGCAAAGGCCATTTTTCTGTAGTAGAAGCAGATGAAAGTGATGGGTCTTTCTTGAAACTACGTCCACACACCATTGTTATTACTAATATTGAAGATGATCATATGGATCATTACAAAACAATGGATAATTTGCTAAATGCATTCTGTGAGTTTGTTGAAACTTTACCAGAATCTGGCAAAGCAATCGTATGTGGTGATAATGAAAATATTCGCTACGTTATGAGTCGTGTAAATCGTAACTTCATTACATATGGCTTAAGCGATAATAATGACTATGTAGCTAAAAATATTCATTATGTAGATTCTACATTGGTTTATGATGTATATCATAAGGGTGTAAATATTGAGCGTATTCGCTTGCGTGTTCCTGGTGAACATAATGTATTGAACTCCTTGGCTGCCTTTATTGTGGCTCATGATTGCTGCGGTGTGGAAACACGTATCATTACTAAGGGCTTAGGTAAATTTATCGGTGCAAAACGCCGTTTTGAAACGAAAGGTCATGTAGCCGGTGTATGGGTTGTTGATGACTATGCTCATCATCCTACAGAGATTAAAGCTACGTTGAAAGCTGCAAAAGAGTTAGAAAAACATCGTGTTATCTGTGTATTCCAACCACATCGCTTTACTCGCACTAGCCTGCTAAAGGATGAATTTGCCACTGCTTTCACAAGCGCTGATGAAGTATATATGACAGATATCTATAGCTCTGGTGAAGATCCAATCCCTGGTATTGATGGCAATACAATTCCAAATGCCATTAAAGCGGCCACAGGTCAAGATGTACATTATGTACAGTCTGTTGATGATTTGCCTGAAGTATTATCAAAAGTAGTAAGACCTAATGACTTGGTTATCACCATGGGTGCAGGTTCTATTAATCAATATGGACCAAAATTATTAGCTATATTGGAGGAAGGCTTACAATGAAAGATAAAAAAATAATCGTATTGATGGGTGGTCCTTCCAAAGAGGCGGAAGTATCTCGCCGCACTGGTGCTGCTATTGCGGAAGCACTTGAAAGCAAAGGTTATAGTGCCCAAACATTAGAACTTAATCCACGTACTGTTTTAAAAGATATTGAAGCCCTCGGTGGTGAAGTAGTATTTAATGCCATTCACGGCCGTTATGGTGAAGACGGTGCATTACAAGGCTTATTAGAAATGGCTGAAATTCCATACACTGGGTCCGGTATCATGGCTCATGCAGTAGGGATGAATAAAAAAGTTAGTAAAGATGTGTTTAAAGGTGCCAATATTCCTACGGCGGCTTCCGAGTCCTTCAATGGTAATCTTGAATCTGCAGAGACTATTATTGAACATATCCGCAAAGATTTTACAATTCCAGTAGTTGTAAAATCTGCCACTCAAGGTTCTAGTATTGGGGTTACTATCGTCCGCGATGAAGCTCAGTTGGCAGAGGCTGTAACGGAAGCTCTTAAATATGACCCTATTCTCGTGGTAGAACAATTCCTTGATGGTCGTGAATTTACCGTATCTGTTTTAGATGGCAAAGCTTTGTCTGTTATTGAAATTCGTCCACATTCTGGTGAATATGACTACAAGAGTAAGTATACTGTAGGTGCTACAGAGTATTTAGTGCCAGCACCTATTAGTGAAGAAATGACTGCTGAAATGCAACGCATTGGGGAACTTGTGTATCGCGAAGTACAAGGCAGTGGGGTCATTCGTGTTGATGTTATGACAGATCATGCCGATAAGATGTATGTTCTTGAATATAACACTGTGCCTGGTATGACAGCAACGTCTTTAGTACCAAAAGCAGCTAAAGAAATGGGAATCGACTTCCCAACATTATGTGAAAAAATTCTATTAACAGCTAGTATAGGGAAATTTTAAGGGCTAATAGAAGATAAGGAGTTAACTATGGATGATAAGCAAAACCATCCATCCAACTCTGGGGAGATGCAGTCTTCTACACCTGTTCGTGATGAACGGGCTGTATTTAGAAAACGAGTGTTAAAAATCGGTGGTGCAGTTACTCTCGTGTTGGTGGGGTTGTTTACACTACCTATTCCTTTTGGATCCTTAAAAGTTACTGGATCGGATAAGGTAACTGTACAAGATGTAATGGTAGCAGGTGATATACATGAACCTGTTAATATATTGCAAATTAGTACAGAAAAATTAAAAACTAGATTGTCGAAAGACTTACGTGTTGAAGAGGCCCAAATTAGCTATCAGTTGCCACTTACAATGGTGGTAAATGTGGTGGAACGCAAGGCTGTTGCAGTTGTACCAGCTCAATTTGGATACTTGACCCTTGATGGTAAAGGTCAAGTGATTGCATCTGAGCCTGCTATTCAAGATACATCGGTGCCTATGATTTCTGGTGTGAAAGCTGGAAACATACTCTTAGGAGATACGGTAGTAGATAAGCCGATATTGGCTGCTCTTGAATACTTGAACTCACTTGATGAGGAGACATTCAAGAATATTGCAGAGGTTAATATCGGAGATCCTGATGCAATAATGGCATATACTGTTTCAGGTGTACAGATTCGACTGGGAGATGGCAAAGACTTAGCCAAAAAAGCAGAGCTAACTCAGTCGATGTTACAAGATATTAAAAAGACTCATGGTAATGTACAGTATATCGATGTAAATGTTTCGTCACCGTACATTAAAACCGATGTGATGCCAGAAGGCAAAAAACATCAAAATGGAGCACCGACTACAGAAAATTCATCTACTAAGAAAGATGAGACAAAAACAAGATAAATTAGGTCATGTTGAATATAAAAGGTAGATGATTGTCGTGAGACACGAACGGTGGGCAATTGCCATAGTCAGCTGTATATTAGGGTTTATGGTTGTAACCCAATATAAGATGACTCAAGATAATATAGAAGAAAATATTCGCTTACAACGGGCTGGTGATTTAGCAGTACAATTGCGAGAGGCCCAGAGTGAACGGGATGCTTTATTAAAGCAAATTGAATCACTAAAAAAATCTGGTGCTAATGGTGACGGTAAAGCTGATGAACAGCTTATGATGAAAGCGGCTTTAACAAATGTTAAAGGTCCAGGTGTTAGCGTGTTGATTGAAGATAGCTTAAAGCCTGTTCAAAGTGGTGAAAATCCCAATTTGTATGTAATTCATGATGAAGATATTCTTAGGATTGTCAATGAATTACGTGCTGGTGGGGCTGAAGCGATAGCTATTAATGATCAACGCCTTATAGGAACGTCTGAAATACGATGTTCAGGACCAACTATTACTGTAAATGGTAAGGTCTTTGGTGCTCCTTTTACGGTAAAAGCTATTGGAGATCCAAAGACATTAAATTCGGCGCTAACTATGCGTGGTGGTGTAGTAGATTCGCTTAAACATTGGGGTATAAAGGTAACTATAAAGCAAGAAGAGGATGTAGCGATTCCTGCTTTCACAGGTACCTTTAGAGAGGAACATATGAAGCCTAATGAGTTAGGAGGTAAAGAATGAACATCTATATCTTTGCCATTATTGGCCTAATCATAGGGGCTACCTTAGGATGGGTAGCACCGCTTCATATCCCTATTAGTTACTCGAACTATACATCCGTAGCTGTTCTAGCGGCATTAGATGCCGTATTCGGCGGCAGTCGAGCGGCACTAGAAAGAACCTTTGATCTTAGCAATTTTGTAATTGGGTTCTTTTCAAATATGGTGTTAGCTGTTATTCTTGTATATGTTGGTGATTTAATAGGCATTAATCTATACTATGTGGCCCTCATTGGGTTTGGGTTACGTGTGTTTATTAATGTAGGCGCTATACGCAAGATAATTATGACTAAGCGGTTCTAATAAATCACATTCTATATAGTGGAAAGTTTTTAAATTTTAGTGTAAAATAAATGTAATTGTTATAAGATAGTCAGTATATAAATCGATACATTGGGAAGTATATTGATACAATAGATAACGATAAGAGGAGGAAGTTCAATGTCTGATTTTGCAAATATTAAAGTTATCGGTGTTGGTGGCGGCGGTAATAACGCTGTTAATCGCATGGTAGATAGCGATCTTAAAGGTGTTCAATTTTTGTCTGCTAATACAGAAAGCCAAGTACTTGAATTGTCTAAAGCGGATGTAACAATTCAAATCGGTGAAAAAGTTACTAAAGGTCTTGGCGCAGGTGCTAACCCACAAATCGGTGAAGAAGCAGCTCAAGAAAGCCGTGAAGAAATCACTAAAGCCCTTGAAGGTGCTGATATGGTATTCGTAACTGCTGGTATGGGCGGTGGTACTGGTACTGGTGCTGCGCCTATCGTAGCTGAATGTGCTAAAGAAGTTGGTGCATTAACAGTAGGCGTTGTAACTAAACCTTTCGCATTTGAAGGCAAACGTCGTCGTGCTGCAGCAGAAAAAGGCATTGAGTTCTTGACTCAAAAAGTTGATACAATCATCGTTATTCCTAATGATAAATTATTACAAGTAGTAGATAAAAAATGCTCCGTATCTGATGCTTTTAGTAAAGCTGATGAAGTTCTTCGTCAAGGTATCAAAGGTATTTCTGATTTGATTCAAATTCCTGGTTTAATCAACCTTGACTTTGCAGACGTTAAAACTATCATGACTAATCAAGGCGAAGCATTGATGGGGATTGGTGAAGGTACAGGTGAAAACCGTGCTGCAGACGCTGCTAAAATGGCTATCAATAGCCCATTGTTGGAAACTGCTATTGATGGTGCTAAAGGCATCTTGCTTAACATTTCTGGTAGCTCCGATTTGGGTATTTTTGAAGTGAATGAAGCAGCTCAAATTATTTCTGATGCAGCAGATCCTGATGCAAATATCATCTTCGGTTCTGTTATTGATGAAAGCTTAGGCGATAAAGTTCAAGTTACGGTTGTAGCAACTGGTTTTGGCAATAACGCTAAAAGCGTACCAGAATTCGGTAAAACAACTACAACATCTCGTCCAGCATCCACTACAACAACAAACAGCGGTATCCCTGATATCCCTGTATTCATGAAACGCTAATTTATAGAGTGTATAATCAAAACATTCGTAAATAAGTAACTTAGTAAGACATATCTTGAGATATGTGTATAGGAGGTACAAATGAAGAAATTAGTATTATTAACTCTAGCAGCTACAGTTGTGGCAGGTAGCGCATTCGCAGCAGCACCTGTAACAAAAATTAGCGATGGTTCCACTAAAGTACAAGCTGATTATGCATTTAAACAACATGTATCTAAAGGTGGCGGCAATAGCAACGATGGTTTCGGTGTTTCTTTGCAACACGACCTTTCCGATAAAACAGCTGTACAATATTCCTATGATAAATTGAATGCAAAAAATGGCGACATTAAAGATCATCAATTAGCATTGGTTTATAAAGTGCATCCAAATGTAAACGTATATGGTGCTGGTACTGCAATTCGTACAAATGATACTGAATTAGGTTTCCAAGCAGGTGTTATTGGTCATGTACCATTGACAGAAAAAGTTAACGGCTTTGCTAAAGCTGGTTGGGGTAATGATATTAAGCAAACTTACCAAGTAGGTGCTCAATATGAAGTTCGCCCTGATGTAGACTTGAACGTATACTATGGCTATGATAAATATAGCGTAAATAACAACGATAAAACTGCAAAAGGTTTACACGCTGGTGTAGGCTACTCCTTCTAAGGATAACTAAAGACCACTCTAATGAGTGGTCTTTTTTTGTACGTTTATAAAAATAGATATCTGTAGGGATGTTATTTATAAATTTATTTTGTATAGGATATTGTATATATCCTATATACCTTAATTTTATTATAAATCAGCTTGCAATTAGTACTATTTCTTATGTATACAATATATTTTCTAAATACTCATTGTATAATTAAATAAGTTTAGGTATGATAAATATGTAATAATTCATTTTAGATAGGATGGTGTAAGTTATGACAAGTGTTGCTGCAAAGCATGCAAAAGGGAAAAAACTTAAAGATGTAATCTTTGTAACTGCTGGCCAAGCCCAAGCTGATGCTAAAGAAAATGGTCGTGAGAACGTTGTTAACGGTACATTAGGTGCGATTCATGATGAAGATGGTAAATTAGTATTCCTTAAAACCGTTAAAGATGAATATTTAAGTCTTCCTGACTCTGAACATATTGGCTATGCACCGATCGCAGGTGTACCTGAGTTCCTTGCTGCTGCAGAGAAAGAATGCTTTGGACAATCTCGTCCAGAAGGTCATATCCGTAGTATCGCTACTGCAGGTGGTACTGGCGGTATTCATCACTTAGTTCATAACTACACAGAACCTGGTGATGAAGTGTTGACTGCTGATTGGTACTGGGGTGCCTATCGAGTAATTTGCAGTGATGTAGGTCGTACACTTGTTACGTATTCTTTATTTGATGAACATAATAACTTTAACCATGAAGCGTTCCAAAATCGTGTAAATGAATTAGCTGCTAAACAAACAAATGTGGTAATTTTGTTTAATACACCTGGTAATAACCCAACAGGCTACTCAATTGAGGATAAAGACTGGGAATCCATTCTTAACTTCTTAAAAGAACTCGTTGCTATTGGTCGCAATAATGTGATCATCGGCATTGATGTGGCTTACCTTGATTACTCTGGTGAAAAAGAAGAGGTTCGTTCATTCTTTAGTAAATTTAGTCATTTGCCAAAAGAGATTCTTACATGTGTTTGCTATAGCTTGTCTAAAGGCTTTACTATGTATGGTCAACGTGTAGGGGCTTTGATTGGTATTTCTGATGACGAAGAAATTGCTGATGAATTCTTAGAAATCAACAAATCTACTAGCCGTGCTACATGGTCTAATATTTGCCGTCCAGCAATGCGTACAATGGCTAATATTGTGGCTGATCCAGCTAAGTTTAAAGAATATGAAGCTGAACGCAATAGCTACTATCAATTGATTCGTGATCGTGCAGATATCTTCAAACAAGAGGCTGCACAAGTTGGCCTTCCAATGTTACCATACCGTGGTGGTTTCTTCATTACAATTCCTACAGATTCTGCTAATGCTATCTGTGAAGAATTGAAGAAAGAGCATATTTATGTTATTGCTCTAGCTAACGGTATTCGCGTTGCAGCATGTGGCATTCCTAAATTCCAAATGACAGGCCTTGCTGAAAAAATTTATAATGCTATGAAACGTCTTTGCAAATTATAATGCATAAGTTTTACTAATATTAAAGTCCGCTTGATAAGTATATCAAGCGGACTTTTTTGTAATTATTAGAAAAGCGTACGCATATTTTATGTATCATTTATGCGTACGCTTTATTTTATATATCTTTATATATTAATGAATATCTTTATGTTCTTTAATATCTTGGTCAGCTTCTTTAGCTAAATTTTCTAAAGCTTGTTTAGGAGCTGTTCGTTCACCGGTTTCTGGATCTACAAATTCAACGCGATCTAAAGTATCTGTGATTTGACCTCGAATGAATGATAAGTAGATTTCATAGAGTTCTTTTTTTTCTGCTAATTCCTCTGGTGTTAGTTGTTGTCCAGATTTTTTCTTTGCTGCTAGTTCATTTATGCGCTTTAATGTATCGTTTATATTACTCATATTGACCTCCTGTATTCAATATTAGAATAACATGATTTATTATAACATAGAACTAAATGAATACGTATGGTAAGATATAAGTTGTACGCGTCTGTACTTTCACAAGTGAGAAAGGAGAGCTGTATGCGTGTAACAAAAGCGATAAAGGCAGAGCAATTAAAATTATTGCAAGAACATTATTTTGATGCAAAACCTGCCCTTGAGTATACAAATGAATTTGAATTATTAGTAGCCGTTGTTTTATCTGCACAATGTACGGATGAAAGGGTTAATATCGTCACTAAACGATTGTTTCCTGAATTAAATCATCCTGCTAAAATGCTTGAAATAGGGGTTACAAAACTAGAAACTCTTATTAAAGATTGCGGTCTTTATAAGTCTAAAGCAAAAAACTTAATTGCTACCTGCCAAATTTTGGTAGAACAATATCATGGTGAGGTACCGCGTGAATTTGATCAACTGGTAGAATTACCTGGTGTTGGTCGTAAAACGGCTAACGTGGTTGTGTCTGTATTGTTTGGCACGCCTGCAATTGCAGTAGATACCCATGTATTCCGCGTAGCTAATCGATTAAAATTGGGCATTGCTAAAACGCCAGAAGAGATGGAGAAAAAGTTGCAAAAGGCCATCCCTAAAGAGGATTGGGCGGCTGCTCATCATTGGTTGATTTATCATGGCCGTAAATTATGTAAGGCTCGTAAGCCCTTATGTGAAGAATGTTTTTTAAATCACTTATGTCCTTCAGCTGGAAAGGTTTAATATGAAAGTAAATAACGAAGAATTTATTGCCCTTTGTGCTACTCATAGCATTGAAGGTATTGATATTGTAAATGAGTTAATGCGTTTTAAAGTGTTAGATCAATTAATTTCTAGTAATGCTAGCTCCCGTGAGTGGGGCGTTACGGCTGATGATTTATATGCGTTAGCAGAAAAATCTACAGTAGAATCTTTTGGCCCTGTTCCATATGATTTGAATACATTCCAAGCTCTATATGGCCCTTCCTTTAGAGTCGAATTATTTGATTTTATTAGTGACACAGGTATTTTAGATGGTCTAGATGTTGGTACTATCTGGGAGACTCCTGTTCGTGAAAGTATCGAAGCCCATAGTAAAACGGGAGAACTCGTTCTATATGCTTATGTAGAAGAATACGCAGGTATGATTGAAGAAATCCTTCAATCTTATGAAGATAAAAAAGTTGTGCTTTATACGGCATCTCCAGTGTGCTATAGCATTTTGACACGTTTATATCCAATGGCGCAAATTATTAATCAATGGCCTCATCGGAGCTATTTTGATCATATCTTTACAGGAACGGTTGGCATGTTCCAATCCTCTGAAGATATTGTGGAAGAAGTGGCTAATGGTTTACATAATCTTGTTCCAGAAGGAACTGCACAATTATTCTTGCCTGCTACGATGGCACAAAATCAATTAGGTTTGAATAATATGGCATTACAATTCTTCTTGAATCAAAAGCGTGTAGAAGCGATTCGTGAATGGACTCCATTAGGGGCTTACGAAATTGTATATGGCAAATATGATGTTAAAAAGATGCGTGTTGGTCTACGTGAACGCGTAGGAGAAGAATGGAAAACGATTAACTATATTCCGTTGCCTCATGGTGTGTTCGCTCAATTGCCAGTATTTACCGTATTAAATTATGGCTTGTCTTTGCGTTCTATTTTGCTACCAGGTGGTCAAACTGATGTAGCCTTAGGACAAGATGGTATTTACTGTATCGACAGCCGAGTTTCTGAATTAGGTCGTAAAGCTCTTGTTGAAAATGGCGCTTATTTCCTTACATTTAAACGTCATGCAGATCATGTAGATGTAGATATTACTACAGAAGCACCAAAAGAGGACATTTATTGGATGTTCCCAGATGCTGAATTAGCCTATATGTGGTATGCATACTTCTGTAGTACTATTGGTCAAACATTGATTCAAGAAGTTTCCATGCTCGTTCAAACAGATGAGTCATTCGGTTATATGCTTAGCAGCGTACGTCGACGCGTGTTAGATGTTAACGACGAGGCTCAACTAATCACATCTGTTCAAGCCGCTGATGAAGCGTATATCAAGGCTGTAACAGCAGCGACAGAAGATTGGAAATCTACAGTAGATGAATTAGGTGCTCAAGTTATGCCACCAACAACATCTATTGATATTGAAGATTATAGCGATTATAAAAACTAATTGTAAAAGTCTAATATTTAGTTTAAAATATATCGTATCCTAAAAAATATAAACTACTAAATATAGTAGGTATGAAACATACTACACGAATGTGTAAGAAAGGAGGATTCATGGCTGTTATTAATTTTGAAATCTTCAAAGTTATTGGTACTTTATCTGAAGATAAAGACGGTTGGAAAAAACAATTAACATGCACTAGCTGGGGCAAATATAATCCTAAGTTTGACCTTCGTGCTTGGGATAGTGAATATACAAGCATGAAAAAGGGTATTACCCTTTCTTTAGAGGAGCTCATCGCATTGCGTGACATCCTTAATGAAAGTGACTTAGAGACCATCCTAGCTGAGTCTATTGAAGAAAAGCAAGCATCCAAGGAATAGTATTGGCAACTTGCATTTGTGCATATGTCATGCTATAATCTATAAGAATAATATTGATTGTCGGAAAGAGGTGTATAGAATGAAACAAGGTATTCATCCAGACTATAAAGAAGCTACAGTAACTTGCGGTTGTGGCAACACATTCAAAACTGGCTCTGTAAAAGAAGACCTTCGTGTAGACGTTTGCTCCAAATGCCATCCGTTCTTCACTGGTCAACAACGTGCGGCTCAAGCTCGTGGTCGTATTGAACAATTTAACAAACGTTACGGCAAATAATTTGTCATGTAATGTAGCATCTATGGGCAGGGCTATGGGCTCTGCCTCTATTTGTTTATGAGAGGAGCTCTTGTGAACACAGAACGTATTAAAAAGTTTGTCGGTGGACAAGCTGTGATCGAAGGTGTCATGATGAGGGGACCTGGTGTTACAGCAACAGCTGTACGAGAACCATCAGGAACCATTGTAGTTCAAAAAGAGCCTACAAAATCTATTGCTGACACATATCCAATTTTGAAAAAACCATTTCTTCGGGGCTGTGTAGCCCTCTATGAATCTCTAGTTATTGGCATGAAGGCATTGTCCTTCTCCGCTAAAGCCGCTGGCGATGAAGAGGAAGAAATGTCTAATAGTGAAATTGCCATTACTATGGTTATTTCCACCATATTTGCGATAGCTGTATTTTTGGCATTGCCTACCTTTATCGTAAAATTTATTCCTGGTGTACAGGATAATCATGTAGTATTAAATCTCATTGAAGGTGTCATTCGTTTAGTTCTTTTTCTACTCTACATTTGGGGTATTGGTCTTACGAAGGATATTCAACGAGTTTTCCAATATCATGGGGCAGAGCATAAAACAATTCATACCTATGAATTAGACTTGCCTCTTACTGTAGAAAACGTTCGTCAACAAAGTCGTTTACATGCTCGATGTGGTACAAACTTTTTACTCATCGTTATGGTAGTAAGTATCTTTGTATTTGCCTTTTTAGGTTGGCCTAATTTGTTAGAACGTATTCTGAGCCGCGTACTGCTTATGCCCGTAGTAGCAGGTATTGCGTACGAGGTTATTCGTCTTGCTGGTCGTAGTGAGCATTCCTTTGTGAAAGCTCTTATCAAACCAGGTCTTGCATTACAGTACATGACCACACGTGAACCAGAAGATGATCAAATTGAAGTTGCTATACGAGCTCTTGAAGAGGTTCGCCCTTCTGAGAGTGATGCATATGAAGAGGAATAAACATGTTAGTAGATAAATTACAAGTTATTGAAGATAAATTTATGGACCTGGAGCAGCGCATCAGTGACCCTGAAGTGATTGCGCGCCAAGATGAATGGCGTAAATTAACACGTCAACATGCTCAATTATCTGAAACAGTTGAAACATTCCGTACTTATAAAAAAGTATTAGCTGGTATTGATGAAGCTATGGAAGTTATTGAAGATAAATCCATGGATGAAGAATTCCGTGAAATGGCACAAGAGGAATTAAAAGAGCTAAAGCCTCAAAAAGAGGAATTAGAAGAGAAATTACAAATCCTTTTATTGCCTAAGGACCCTAATGATGATAAGAATATTATCATTGAAATTCGCGGTGGTGCCGGTGGTGATGAAGCAGCACTATTTGCAGGCGATTTGTTCCGTATGTACACAAAATATGCGGAAAGCCAAGGTTGGCGTTGTGAGATTATCGATGCCAATGAGCCTGAATTAGGTGGCTTTAAAGAGGTTATTTTCTCCGTAGATGGTGAAAATGTATACTCTAAAATGAAATTTGAATCTGGTGTACATCGTGTACAACGTGTGCCTGCTACAGAAACACAAGGCCGTGTACATACGTCTACCGTTACAGTAGCGGTATTGCCAGAAATGGAAGATGTTGATATTGAAGTTAATGAAAAAGACTTAAAAATCGACACCTATCGCGCGAGTGGTGCAGGCGGTCAGCATATCAATAAAACTGAGTCTGCTGTTCGTATTACTCACTTACCATCTGGTATCGTTGTAGCATGTCAAGATCAACGTTCTCAATTACAAAACCGTGAAAAAGCCATGCGCGTATTGCGTGCAAAATTGCAAGACCAAGCTGAGCAAGAGGCTATTTCTAGCATGGCAGCAGACCGTAAGAGCCAAGTTGGTACAGGTGACCGTAGTGAACGTATTCGTACTTATAACTATCCACAAGGTCGCGTAACAGATCATCGTATTAACTTAACATTGTATAAATTAGATGCTATTTTAAATGGCGATCTAGATGAAATCATTCAAGCCTTAAATGCTGCTGACCAAGCGGCAAAAATGCAGGAGGCTAATACAAATGCATAAGGAGATTTGGACAATCGGTCGTATTCTCCAGTGGACAGAGCAGTACTTTCAAAGCAAGGAGATGGATACACCTCGACTTGATGGGGAAGTACTGCTTTCTCACGTTTTAGGCAAGGATCGTATTTATCTATATACCCATTATGACCAACCGCTTATTCAAGAGGAACTCGATGCTTTCAGACCTCTCGTTCAAGAACGAGCTAAGGGGCATTGTGTAGCGGCTATTATTGGGGAAAAGGACTTTATGGGATTGACCTTTAAGGTTAATGATAAGGTATTGATTCCACGACCTGATACAGAAACGTTGATTGAGCATGTACTAGGCACGTATCAAAAGGATAGTAATATTCGTATCCTTGATGTATGTACGGGCCCTGGCACGATATTATTAAGTCTATTGCACTATTTGCCGAATGCGTATGGCATGGGTATTGAAATATCTGCCGATGCTTTGTCATTGGCTAAGGTAAATAGTGAAAGATTTAACTTAAATGATCGTGTTCAATTGTTAGAGTCCGATATGTTTTCTGCCTTAGATGGTAAAAATGAACAGTTTGATATCATCGTATCAAATCCACCCTATATCCGTACTGGGGATGCTAAATTATTGTCTCAGGACGTATTAAATGAGCCCCATATTGCCTTGTTTGGCGGTGAAGATGGACTTGATTTCTATCGTATTTTGGCTAAAACATGTGGCACATATTTAAAATCGCAAGGCCATATAGCCTTTGAAATAGGTTTTGATCAAGCTGAGGCTGTAAAGGCTTTATTAGAAGAAACAGGGCAGTACTCTAATATTCGATGTATTACTGACCTCGGCGGAAATGACCGCGTTGTAACAGCTGTATATGAGGGATAATATGGATACTCAAATTATTACAAATCCATCAGATCAAGAACTAGATATGCTTGCTCGCGCCTTGCGTAATGGCGAAATAGTGTCCATTCCTACAGAAACTGTATATGGACTTGGCGCTAATGGGCTTGATCCGGAGGCAATGGATAAAATCTACGCCGCTAAAGGTCGTCCATCCGATAATCCACTTATTTTACATGTTCCTAATAGTGAAAGTATAAAACCTTTAGTAACAGAGGTTTCAAATACGGCACAATTATTAATGGATACATTTTGGCCTGGTCCATTGACAATCACATTGCCTAAATCAGATTTAGTGCCAGATCGTGCTACAGGTGGCTTGCCTCGTGTGGCGTTACGTTGTCCTGATCATGCGATTTGTCGAGCCTTATTAGAGCGTACCGGTGTACCGGTAGCTGCTCCTAGCGCTAATATATCTGGACGGCCAAGCCCGACAACGGCGCAAGATGTTTACCATGATATGAAGGGCCGTATTTCCTATATTTTAGATGCTGGTCCATGTATGATTGGTGTAGAGTCTACTGTTGTAGAAGTACATGATGATAAGGTCATTATATTGAGACCAGGTGGAATAACAAAAGCACAACTTGAAGCTGTTGTATCTATGGTTGAGTATGATACTGCTCTCATTAATGCCACAACTAAGCCTAAAGCTCCTGGTATGAAGTATACCCATTATGCTCCTGATGCACCTATGACAGTTGTTGTAGGTAGTCCAGAAGGGATAGCATGTACTTTTAAAGAGCTTTCAGAGGGTGTAGACGGTCCTATAGGTTGTTTAGTGAGTCATGAAACGTATAACCTTATGAAAGAGGATACACGCTTTATATTCCATTGTTTTGGCAACTATGGTGATGCCTTATCATTAGGCCATGACTTTTATAAAAGCCTATTATATTTTAACGAAAATCATGTTGCCTTAATCTTGGCAGAAGGTGTTGATGACGACGGTTTTGGTGTTGCCATTATGAACCGCATGGAAAAGGCCTCGAGTCATCATATTATTTATAAGTAAATTTACTGAAATAAAAATGTCCACTGATAATAGAAATATGTCTTTACATATTGGATGAATTTGCTATAATGTATAAAGTAATCACAAAATGTGATTAAGTAAGGATGTTATTATGAATATTTTATTTGTATGTACCGGTAATACTTGCCGTAGCCCTATGGCTGAAGGTATTACACGGGCCCTTGCAGCGGAGCAACATAAGGATGTGACGACTGTATCAGCTGGTCTATTTGCCGCCTATGGAGCAAAACCAACTGAACAAGCCGTGGAAGCCGTCCGTTCCATTGCAGATATTTCTGATCATGAATCGAGACCATTGACGATGGAGCTCGTGAATGCAGCAGATCTTATCATTGGTATGACGAAAGATCACAAATCTGTACTACTTCGCCAATTCCCGTTTGAGGAAAGTAAAATCAAAACGATTTCCGAGTGGGGTGGTCAAGATGGTGATGTTACGGACCCATATGGGTCTGATCAAACCGTATATAATCAATGTGCGGAACAAATTTATCACTTAGTAGAAACTGGTCTTACATCAGTGCCTCAGAAGGCGTAGGAGATGAAATTATGAAAGTTGCAATTGGTTGTGATCATGGCGGATTAAATTTAAAAGCATCCGTTAAGGAATTGTTAAATGCATTGGGACATGAAGTAGAGGATTTTGGTTGTCATACACCTGATTCTTGCGACTATCCTGATATTGCTGTACCTGTAGCAAATGCAGTCGTATCTGGTCAAGCAGACAGAGGTATTTTGATTTGTGGTACTGGTATTGGTATCGGTATTGCAGCAAATAAGATTGCAGGTATTCGCGCTGCTCTTTGTCATGATACATTCTCTGCTCATGCATGTCGTGAACATAATGACGCTAATATTCTCACAATGGGGGAACGCGTTATTGGTCCTGGCCTTGCTAATGATATTGTTGCCATCTTTATGGAAACAGAGTTCGAAGGTGGCCGTCACGCACGCCGTGTAGAGAAAATTAAAGCATTAGAGAAGTAATACATCATTACCTATATATATTCGTTTTGCACGAGGAGGATACTCATGAGTTTCTTAGAAAAACAAGACCCTAATATTCAAGCTGTT
>CADFKY010000001.1 GCA_902834965.1 Veillonellaceae bacterium | reverse complement strand
AATTTGCTATGTATTACATTAAAAGGCTTTAACGTACTTTTATCACTTACGTTTACTATCTTTAATTATATCACAAAAGGGTTGCAACACAGCACAATAGCACTGTATTACAACCCTTAAGAGATTCAATATCTTATAAGAAGTCTTTAATTTTATCCCGTTTACCACGATTGCGCAATTTAGTAAGCGCTTTACCTTCGATTTGACGGATACGTTCACGGGTTACATTGAAATGTTGACCTACTTCTTCCAATGTACGTGGTTTACCATCTTTCAAACCAAAGCGCAAGATCAATACTTGTTGCTCACGGTCAGTTAAGCATGTAAATACATCTTCAATTTGTTCTTGTAATAAGATGTAGCTAGCTGCATCATCTGGAGCAATAGCATCTTGGTCTTCAATGAAGTCTCCTAAGTGAGAGTCTTCCTCTTCACCAATTGGAGTTTCCAATGATACTGGTTCTTGTGCGATTTTTTGAATTTCACGCACACGCTCTACCGTAATCCCCATACCTTCTGCAATTTCCTCTGGTAATGGTTCACGACCTTTATCTTGCAACAATTGTCGGGAAATACGAATCAATTTATTGATTGTTTCTACCATATGTACTGGAATACGAATTGTACGAGCTTGGTCCGCAATAGCACGAGTAATGGCTTGACGAATCCACCATGTAGCATATGTGGAGAATTTATAACCCTTTGTATAGTCGAACTTATCTACAGCTTTAATAAGGCCCAAGTTACCTTCTTGAATCAAGTCCAAGAATAACATACCACGACCTACATAGCGTTTTGCAATACTTACTACTAGGCGCAAGTTAGCATCTACCAATTTTTTCTTAGCCTTTTTGGCAAGTTGAATGTCTTTATATGTAGCATCTTCTGCTGCGCCAGCTTCAATTTGCTTAGCTAAAACAATTTCCTCATCAGCGGAAAGCAATGGAACACGACCGATTTCTTTGAGGTACATACGTACTGGATCATCAATGTTAACGCCAGAGTCTACACTTAAATCGATGGAGATATTCTTTTCACTAGAAGTATCCTCTTCATCCTCTTCTTCTGGCTCTATTGGATTAGCATCAGCGTCCTCACCGTCGATATCAGCCACGACTTCAATATTTAACTTACCAAATGTAGTATAAATATCATCTAATTGTTCTGCAGTAAGATCAGTCTGCTCATGAAGAGCATCTGAAATCTCTGATTGTGTCAACACGCCGGTTTTTCGGCCTTTTTCAAGAAGTTGTTCAACAATCTCCTCTATTTGACTTTTTTGTACTTTCTTAGCCACAGCGCTCTCCTTTTTACATTATATTACTTAGACCATTCTCTAATTAAGTTCTGTATTTCCTGACACTTATGTAATTCGCTAATAAATGTCGAATCTCCTGCCCGTTTTAGTTGATCCGCCATAATTGAATGCGCTTTATACTGTTCACGCAATGAATGAAGCCTTATCTTGCGGATTAATCCAGGCACTTGCACCTTATATTCATCGTCACTCATAACAACCAATCTAGAGTAAATATCATACTCCGATGGGGATAAAACAGACTGAATGGTAGTATCATCTAGACGACCTTCTTGTTTAAATAAGGTGAATATCTTTTCTATTATACCGCGATATTCAATTTTTTCAAAGTCCTCTAATGGCAAGTAGCTCATCATATGTTGTAACACTTCACCATCTGTAAAGGCTAAGGACAATAATTTCTCTGCATCACCTTTAGGTAAATCCTGTGTTGGCAAAGGTGCAGATGCAGTATCCACTAATTCAATTTGTCCTTTTTTTACATAGTCTCTGAAATATCTAAAGATACTACTATTATCAAGCCACAAAGGTAATGCCAATGTTTTTAATGCATCATCCCGTTGTGTTTGACTATCTATATTAGCAATATACGGGAATACATCAGCCAAAACAGCTTGCTTCCCTTCCGTATCATTTGTATCGTGTTTAATTAGGGACTCACTTAATAAATAATCAAGAGGCTTAACCGCTTTAGCCACTAAATCTTTAAATGCTTGTCCTCCATGATTACGTACATAATCATCTGGATCTTTGCCATCTGGCATAGCGAGGACACGCACCTTGAAGTCCGTATTTTGCAATAATTCTATAGCTCTAGCCGCCGCTTGACGACCTGCTCCATCCATATCATAGGCCAGCACAATTTCATCGGCCTGCCGCATCAAGATATGCCCATGGTCTCGTGTATAAGCTGTCCCCAAAGATGCTACCACATTAGTAACACCATGGTTATGGGCAGATATAACGTCCATATACCCTTCCACAAGGATAGCCTGTCGTTCTTGACGAATGGATTTATAAGCCTTATCAAAGGCAAATAATAGTTTCCCCTTTTCAAAGATGGCTGATTCTGGTGAGTTCAAATATTTGGGCGTACTGTCATCCATGACACGTCCACCAAAGGCAACTACACGACCTTTCCCATCCATAATGGGGAACATAATACGGTTTCTAAAGAAATCGTAAAACTGTCCCTTTTGGTTCTTACGAACTAGATTTAGCTCCAAGAGAATGGAATCATCAATGCCTCGTTCGTGGAAGGCACGATACAACTTATCCCAACCATCTGGAGCAAAGCCTAATTTAAATTTTTCAATCGTCTCTTTTGTAAGGCCCCGTTTTTTTAAGTAATCAAGGCCAACCTTACCAATCGATGTTTGAGTAAGGCAGTTATGGAAAAATGTAGCCGCTAGTTCTGACGCTTCATATAGTTTTTTCCGTCGTTCGTCTCGAGCTCGTTGTTCTGGTGAAAGCTTAGCCTCTGGCAATGGAATATTAGCGCGATTAGCAAGGCGCTCTAAGACCTCAACAAAGCTTAAATGCTCAAGTTCCATAAGGAATTTAATGACATTTCCCGATGCATGACAGCCAAAACAATAATAAAAGCCCTTTTCAGGGGCAACACTAAAGGACGGCGTCTTTTCATTATGAAATGGACAACAACCCCAATAGTTCTTGCCCCGTTTCTTTAAGGCTACATGCTCAGATATTACAGATACAATATCATTTGCATCTTTGATTTGTTCAATCAATTCATTTTCAAAATATCGGCTCATAGCCAACGCCTCCTTCCCTTATATATATTAATTCGATATACAAATAAAAAATCCTCTATTTGTAAAGTAATTTAATCAATTATCAAGTCGACCGATTGAGTAACTGATACGAATCATAGGAATCACCATCTATTTAGGATCAATACATGGTGATTCCTATACGCCGTATCTTTTAATAGTCTGCGAATAATATTTGATAATAATAGGCTGCAATGAAATCATTGCAGCCTATACTTATCGCTTATAGCATATTATTTTGCGTAATCCACAACGCGAGTTTCACGAATAATTACGACCTTAATTTGGCCTGGATATTCGAGTTCAGACTCGATGCGTTTTACGATATTCCGAACGAGTAATGTAGACTCAGCTTCATCAATCTTATCCGGTTTTACTACAACGCGAATCTCACGACCGGCTTGAATAGCAAAACATTTTTCAACGCCTTCGAAGGATTCAGCGATTTCTTCCAATTTAGATAAACGTTTCAAGTAGTTTTCTAATGTTTCTCGACGTGCTCCAGGACGAGCCGCAGAGATAGCATCAGCAGCTGCAACTAATACAGCTTCTACAGATTGGAACTCTTCATCACCATGATGAGCGCCAATGCAGTTAATTACTGCTGCGCTTTCACGATATTTACGAGCCACATCAACACCGATTTGAACATGAGAACCCTCAAGTTCACGGTCCAATGCTTTACCAATATCATGGATCAAACCACCTCGTTTAGCCAATGTTACATCACAGCCTAGTTCAGCTGCCATCAAACCTGCTAAATGAGATACTTCAATAGAATGTTTCAAAACGTTTTGACCGTAACTAGTACGATATTTCAAACGACCTAAAATCTTTACAATTTCAGGATGTAAGCCATGAACATCAGCTTCAAATGTTGCTTGTTCACCAGCTTCTTTAATAGTTTGGTCAACCTCTTTACGAGCTTTACCAACCATTTCTTCAATACGAGCTGGATGGATACGACCATCTACAATCAATTTTTCCAGCGCAATACGAGCCACTTCACGACGAATTGGATCGAAGCCGGAAAGAATAACTGCTTCTGGTGTGTCATCGATAATCAAGTCAATACCTGTTAATGTTTCGAGTGCACGAATATTACGGCCTTCACGACCGATAATGCGACCCTTCATTTCATCATTAGGCAATGCCACTACGGATACGGTAGTCTCCGCTACATGGTCAGCTGCGCAACGTTGGATAGCAGAGGAGATAATTTCTTTTGCTTTTTTCTCCGCGTCATCCTTAGCTTGCTGCTCCATTTCCTTAACCATAATCGCCGTTTCATGACGAATTTCTTGTTCCACATTCGTTAACAAGATATTCTTAGCTTCTTCAAATGTCATACCAGAAATACGTTCCAATTCTGCCATTTGTTTTTCATACAAAGCTTCAATTTTTTCACGGCTTTGGGCTAAGTCAGCTTCTTTGCGATGTAAAGCTTCCTCTTTGTGCTCAATATTGTCTAATTTTTTATCCAAAGATTCTTCTTTTTGAAGAATACGACGTTCCATACGTTGAAGTTCAGAACGGCGATCTTTATTTTCTCGTTCTACATCAGAACGGAGCTTATGAATTTCTTCTTTCGCTTCTAATAAAGCTTCTTTCTTTTTAGACTCAGCTGTGCGTTCACCGTTAGCGATGATACGTGCAGCCTCTTGCTCAGCTTGATTCAGTTTTCCTTCAGCAATATTTTTTCTTAAAAAATAGCCTACCCCTAGTCCAATCAGTACCATTACCACTGCAATTAGACTATACTCTAAAATCAGTCTCACCTCCTCTTAAATTCTCAAAATTGAGCTTTCATGCTCCTTTTTATGCCCTTCATGCATTAAAATTATCATTTAGCCATATCATCATATAAATAAATAAGGCTATTATTAATTTTAGACTTGAAAGCCCTTTCTGTCAAGATTTTACAAGCCTAGTAAGGCCTCTTAAAAAGCACTATCTATTCATAAAAATCATTGCATACAACTTGGATAGTGCTCGTTGAAAATCCTCTATATTTGAGAAAATTAAATACTTTTACACGAGGAGTGTCTTCTTCATTGAGAATGGAGCCAAATTTTTTCTCTACTACGCGATAAGCGGCTTTCACTTCATCATAATTAGAGATTTCCTGAGGCACTGTAAGACCTCGCAGCTTCATCTTTTGCTTAATCATATACGCACCGTATTTTTGTTCTTTCATCAAGTACGCCAATACTTGCTCAGATAAGCGCTCATCATTGATGTAATCATAGTCTCTAAGGCGTTCAAGGACCCGCTCAATGATTGGGTCCTCGATTTGTTTACGTCTCATTTTTTGTGTCAGTTCATAGGAACTAAGAAATCGTTGAGCTAGGAAGCGATACGCTTGATCCATAGCAGCTTGCATCGTTTCGTCACTCATGATTATACTTCTTCAGTTACTTCTTCACCGATTACATCAATTTCTTCTGTACCAACAGCTAATGTATCGCGAATAATACGATCGATTTCATCAGCGATTTGTGGATTATCTAACAAATATTGTTTAGCTGCTTCTTTACCTTGGCCCATGCGTTCACCGTTATAGGAATACCATGCACCAGATTTATTGATGATTTCCATATTTGTGCCGATATCGATAAGTGTACCAGCTTTGGAGATACCTTCACCGTACATCAAATCAAACTCAGCTGTTTTGAATGGAGGTGCTACTTTATTTTTAACAACTTTAACTTTAGTTCGAGCACCAACATTTTCGTTATTAGCTTTAATCAATTCACCCTTACGAACATCAAGACGTACGGAGGAATAGAATTTCAACGCACGACCACCTGTTGTAGTTTCAGGATTACCAAACATTACGCCTACTTTTTCACGCAATTGGTTGATAAAGATAACAACAGTTTTAGATTTGCTGATAATACCAGTCAATTTACGCAATGCTTTACTCATCAAACGAGCTTGTAGACCTACGTGAGCATCGCCCATCTCGCCGTCGATTTCGGCTTTAGGAACCAATGCTGCAACGGAGTCAACTACGACGATATCTACAGCGCCACTGCGAACAAGGGCTTCTGTAATTTCAAGAGCTTGTTCACCATTATCTGGTTGAGAAATCAACAAGTTATTGATGTCTACACCCAAGTTGCGAGCATATACAGGATCCATCGCATGCTCTGCATCAATGAACGCTGCAATGCCACCTTGTTTTTGCGCTTCTGCTACAGCGTGAAGAGCTACTGTTGTTTTACCAGAGGATTCTGGACCGTAAATTTCAATTACACGGCCACGAGGGAACCCACCTACACCAACAGCGATATCGATAGCAAGAGAACCAGAGGAGATAACCTCTACGTTCATGCGATCTGCTGCTTCACCAAGACGCATAATAGCACCTTTACCAAAATCTTTTTCAATTTGTTTTAACGCGTTATCCAACGCTGCTTGTCTGCCATCTACAGCCATTCTTTTATTTCCCCTTTTCTGTTATATAAGTATAAACATAGTAAAGTGCTAGTTCTGCTGCACTTTGTCTAATATCTTCACGATTACCAATTAAATTAGCCTTATGAGCCACTGTTCCATGAGGTCCGGTAACCCCAAACCATACAAGACCAACAGGCTTTTCAGGACTACCACCGCCAGGACCAGCTATACCGGTTGTAGAAACGGCATATGTTGTTTGACCAACAGTTCGTGCCCCCTCGGCCATAGCCTTAGCAACTTGCTCACTAACGGCCCCATAGGTATCTAACATATCTTGAGGTACACCTAATACACGATGTTTCACATCATTACTATAGGAGATAACACCGCCCATATAGTATTCACTGCTGCCACTGACATTAGTCAACAACTTACCGACTAAGCCAGAAGTACAGGATTCAGCAGTACTAATCGTACTATGTTCCTCTAATAAAGCACGACCCAGAGTTTCCTCCATGGAAATAGATAAATCGCGACCTACCCGAGAGCTTAACCGTTCTCGAATGATAGCATCCCAAGGATTGAGAAGCTCATATGCGGCCTCTAAGGTATCAGCCTTAGCCGTAATGCGCACCTCAATATAGCCTTTTTTGATTAACAACGCTATAGTCGGATTTGATTGATTCTTAATGAGATCCATTAAGGTATTTTCCAAATCAATTTCGCGAATATCATATATACCATATCGATAAGAGGTAACCACACCTTGTGAACCAAAGCGCTCATACAAATATGGAACTACACTATCTTGGAACATGCCCTTCATTTCACCAGGAGGTCCTGGCAAAAGAATATATGTAGTATCTCCGTCTTCAACGACAACACCTGGTGCTACACCTACCGGATTATGTAGTACCTTTGCACCTTCTGGCAATTGTGCTTCTCGACGACTTGCATCTGGCACAGTACGTTTTACACGTTGGAAAAATTTTTCAACCTCATACATCGCCTCTTGATTAAATATAATCTTCCGGCCCACAGAATCGGCCAATACATTCCGTGTAATATCGCCCTGTGTCGGGCCAAGCCCACCAGTACTAATAACAATGTCTGCCCGAGAGCTAGCTAACTGAAAAACTTCAGCCATACGCTTTGGGTTATCCCCTACGACAGATTGATGAGCAATAGTATATCCTAATTTATTTAATTCTTGTGCTAGCCAAGATACATTAGTGTTAACTGTATCACCTAGCAATAACTCTGAACCTGTAGAAATGAGTTCTACAATCATCAGATCACCTCCACAATCGAATGTATCGAGCTGTGTTTTATTCTACAACCGTAGCTACTACGTCGTAAGCAAAGCCCTGCTCTACTTGTACCTTAAGAATATCTCCAGGTTGAATCTCTTCTCCGCAGTCTTCAATGTACATATTACCGTCTACATCAGGTGCTTGAGATTTTAAGCGTCCTTTAGCGAGTAATGTACCATTCTCACCTTCCTCGATTTCTTCTACCATTGCATAGTCAATAGTACCTTCTAAATCGCGGTTATTTTCTTCAGAAATAGCGGCTTGGATGGACATGAGAATATGATAACGGTCTTCTTTGACCTCTTCTGGCACTTGGTCTTCACGCGCACCAGCTGGTGTACCTTCCTCTTGAGAGTAAGTAAATACACCCATATTATCAAATTTGATTTCTTTTACAAAGTCGCAAAGTTCCTCAAATTGCTCATCTGTTTCACCAGGGAAGCCAACAATAATAGATGTACGCAATGTAATATGTGTAGGAGCATTTCTAATTTTCTTAAGCAACCGTTCAATATCATTGCGATCATCTCGACGATTCATTTGTTTTAAAATATCGTTATTAACATGTTGTAATGGAATGTCTACATATTTACAAAGTTTTGGCTCATTAACGATAAGATCTAACAATTCATCGGAGAAGAATGTTGGATATAGGTATAACATGCGAATCCATTCGATACCTTCTACCGTAGTTAACTCCTTAAGCAATGTAGTCAACAAAGGCTTTCCATCGTTAAGGTCAATACCATAACTAGTTGTATCTTGAGCAATCAGAACAACTTCCTTAACACCTGCTGCAGCTAATCGTTCCACTTCAGCCTTAATAGACTCGATAGTACGACTGCGGAATGCACCACGCACCTTTGGAATAATGCAGAAGGTACAACCATTGTTACAGCCTTCCGCAATTTTTACATATGCACTGTAACGAGGTGTTGTTTGAATACGAGGCATGCGTTCATCATAGATATTTGTAATATTTTCCATGATACAACTACGATTGCCATGCTCAATAGCATCAACAGCTACCATGATTTGGTCCCATGCACCTGTACCAATCAAAGCATCAATTTCAGGAATTTCTTTGAATAGCTCATCCTGATATTGCTGACTTAAGCAACCTGCTACAATAAGGCCTTTACATGTACCATCTTCTTTATATTGAGCTACCTCAAGAATGGTATTGATAGACTCCGCTTTGGCTTTCTCAATAAAAGTACAGGTATTTACGACGATAAGATCTGCTTCGCTTAGGTCCTCTGTAATCGTATAGCCATTATCTTTCAATAAGCCTAACATTACCTCTGTATCTACTAAGTTTTTAGCACAACCTAGGCTAACATATCCTAATTTCTTACCCATTCTATATCCTTTCTTAACAAGATTATTTTCAATTTACTACCTTAATAGGATCTATATAACTGAGTTATTCCTTACGGAAACGCACTTGGCTAACCCAGTGATTTAGTAATAATTTTTTACCATCAATGGTGTAACCGCCATTTACAGGCCATAAAATTAGCTCATGTCCCAATGAGTCTTTTGGCTCATCCATTTCTGGGTTTGTAAATATATAGGTGAAGTTATTTTCAACCATATACTTTGCAGTCTTTGTAGACAACAACCAATTAATAAATTCGACGCTATCTGCTTTATGTTTTGAATTTTTTAATACGGCCGCCCCAGTTACATAATAAGAGGTCCCATCTGTTGGATAAATGACCTTAATTGGATATCCATGACGCGTATATTGGGCCGCATCAGATAAATTACCAATGCCGATATTAGACTCCCCAAGCGCTGTTAAACGAACTGGGGTAGACAAGAACTTAGCATGTTGTATTATATGTGGCTTTAAGCTATATAAATAGTTCAGTGCCTCAGGCTCGCCTCTATATTCCACCATGTTATATAACAAATTAGCTGCATTTTGGGATGCTACAAAATCGGTCATCACAATAGACCAATCACCTTGTTTGCCCAATGTGTCCCAAGTAGTAATATATTTACCTATCCCATTGTAGAAGGTATCATTTTGAACAAATACGATAGGATCATACCAAAGACCTACCCAATATCCATTTGTATCCTTTAGATTGTCACGAACCTCGTCAATTTTCTCATTAACGATAGGTGCATATTTTCCAGTATTGGCACCTACAACAAGGTTATCCTCAGAGGTAAGTACAATATCACCAGATGTATCAGCTACATTTGAGGCCGAACGTTGCGCCATTTGCTCCTCTGTAAGAGGCATAACGGTAACTTTTACATTCTTCTCATCTTCATAACGATCAGCAAGCAATGTAGTTATATTATTTGGTAAGTCTGTATAAACTGTAATCTCACCACGAACTGGCTCTTTTGCATGTTCTAATTGTTCTTGATGGTAAAAGTTTACGCCATAGGTCAACATTCCTACCACAAAAAGGGCTAAAATGCCCGGAGCAATCCATCGTTTCATATATGCCTCCTATAAGACATAAAGTATCCCCCAATGAGACTCGTAAAACTAATCTCTATAATTAACGACCACCACGGCTTTTGTTAGAGGGACGACCTTTAATCATACCACTGCGAGATGATCTTCCCTTACTACGCTGCTCACCGGACTGACGTCCGCTGCGACGATTATTAGCTTGTACACTATTGCGGTTTCCACTGCCCGTACCAGTACGATTACTATTGCGACCAATTGGGCGTGGTGGAATCAAACATTCTGGTCCAAATCCAATTAAATCACGCCGATTAGCTTCAATTAGTGCTTCTTTTACAAGATCATAATTTTCAACATTTTTATATTGCATTAAAGCACGTTGCTTAGCTTTATCTCTACCTTTTTTGGCTACGTATACAGGCTTTCCATCTAGAGGATTAATACCCGTATAGTACATACAAGTCGATAAGCTACCTGGTGTAGGAATAAAATCCTGAACTTGTTCCGGATACATATGTTGATCACGCAAGAATTCTGCTAATTCAATAGCATCCTCCAAGGCACAACCAGGATGAGAACTCATAAAGTATGGTACTAAATATTGCTTCTTACCAAGCTTTTTATTAGCCTCTTCAAACCAAGATTTGAAGGTAAGGAATTCTTCCTTACCAGCTTTCCCCATCATATTTGTAACGCGTTTAGATACGTGTTCTGGTGCTACCTTCAATTGACCACTAACGTGAAACTCACACAGCTCTCGTACGAAGTCTTTATTGTTATCTGCTAGAACATAGTCATAGCGCAAACCAGAGCGAACAAATACCTTTTTTACCCCTTTTAGCTTACGTAATTTACGGAGTAAAGCAATATAATCATCGTGATTTGTATTAAGGTTTTCACAAGGCTCTGGAGCCGCACATGTACGGCCTTTACAAGCGCCATATACAGCTTGTTTATCACATGCTAAATGACGGAAGTTTGCCGTAGGGCCTCCAACATCGTGAATATAGCCCTTGAAATTGTCCATATTAATCATAGTTTGAGCTTCATCAATTAAAGACTCATGGCTACGATTTTGAATGATGCGACCTTGGTGATTTGTAATGGCACAGAATGAACAGCTACCAAAGCAACCTCGTTGACTAACAAGGCTAAATTGTACTTCGCTTAACGCTGGTACACCACCTTTATCATCGTATTTAGGATGCCACTTGCGAGTATATGGCAAGTTATATACACCATCCATTTCCTCCTGGGTCAAAGGCAAGGCAGGCGTATTTTGAATAAGATATCTGTCCCCATGCTTTTGGACTACCATACGACCATAAAATGGGTCTTGTTCATCATATTGAATACGGAATGCATCAGCAAAGGCCATCTTATCGGCTTTAATGGCCTCAAAAGACGGGCATTCAACATAGTCTATAGTAGGAATTTCCTTTGCCATATAACAAATACCGCGAATAGATGGCAAGGACTCTTTAAAGTGACCTTGATCTAGAGCATCTGCTAATTCTACAATTTGAAGTTCACCCATACCATAAACAAGAACATCAGCCTTAGAATCAACTAAGATAGAGCGACGTACAGTATCTGACCAATAATCATAATGACCAAAGCGTCGTAAGGATGCCTCTATACCGCCGATAATAAGCGGCACATCACTATAGGCCTCTTTCATACGGTTCGCATATACCAAGGTAGCCCGATCTGGACGATGACCAGATTCACCACCGGGAGAATAATCATCTTGACGGCGAATCTTCTTTGCCGCCGTAAATTTATTGAGCATTGAGTCTAGATTCCCTGCTGTAACAAGGGACGCTAGACGCGGTTTACCTAGTTTTTTGAAAGCCTCTACATCATTCCAATCTGGTTGATCTATAATGCCTACACGATAACCTTTGGACTCTAGGTACCTACCGATAACGGCAGGAGCAAAGGACGGATGGTCTACATAGGCATCCCCACTGATGAGAACGAAATCTAATTCGGCCCAGCCACGTTCCTTCATATCCGAAGGTTCTGTTACTAAAAATCTATCCATCGATTGAGTAAATGCCTTTCTTTCCTTTTATCAGAAAAGGAATAACCAAAGTAAAAATAATGCCATACAGAACAAAATTATGCCTAAAATAATGCGTTCCTGTACAATAGAACGTTGACGTTTACGTTGACGTGTTTCTAAGGACATACGCTTCTTAGAAGTTTGATATTCGACGAATTCACTTTGCACCAAATTTGGCGTTGCTTGCGCCTTCTGTCGTGTAACAGAACGCAAAGAAAACGTATCTATATCACCGACTTGGCTTTGATAAGCTTTCACCAAGCGATCACCATCAAGATCTAAATAATTACCGTAATTACGAATAAAGCCTTTTACGTAGACTTGACCAGGAATGATGTCATACTTACCATCTTCGATAGCTTCCAAATAGGTTGTCTTAATGTGAAGTACTTGCTCCACATCTTTAAAGGTTAGATTACGTCTTACCCGTTCACGTCGTAATTCTTCGCCTAATTCAGCCATTTTCGTTCCTTTCTAACTCTACATACTACTCAATCGTAATCATTTAATTATTGTTCATCATTGGAGTCTGAGAAATATCGAGCCTTTGCTTGTTCAGGACTCATTAAAATTTCTCGAGCCTTACTGCCCATGCTAGGGCCAACGATTTTAAGATCTTCCATCGTATCTACAAGGCGAGCCGCGCGAGTGTAACCTATGCGGAATCGACGTTGCAACATAGATACAGAAGCTTGACCAGATTCCATTACAAGATTAACAGCACGCTCTAATAATTCATCGCGGTAAATATCATTTTCTTCAGATGATTCTTTCTCTGTTTCCTTTTCAGCCTCTTGCGTAACAGTATCATCATATTCTGGTTCTCGTTGAGCTTTTACAAATTCCACAAGATGTTCCACTTCATCATCAGAGATGAATGCACCTTGTACACGAATTGGTTTATTTGCCCCGATTGGAGCAAACAGCATATCACCTTTACCAAGTAATTTTTCTGCCCCTGCCATATCGAGGATGGTACGAGAGTCAATTTGAGAACCTACGGCAAAGGAAATACGGCTTGGTACATTAGCCTTAATAGAACCAGTAATAACGTTAACAGATGGACGTTGTGTAGCAAGTACCATATGAATACCCGCAGCACGCGCCATTTGTGCTAAGCGGCTAATAGATTCTTCAATATCATCAGGCGCTGTCATCATAAGGTCAGCTAACTCATCGATGATTAATACAATCAACG
Organism: Veillonellaceae bacterium; assembly: GCA_902834965.1. Next base: position 39,310 of record CADFKY010000001.1, on the reverse strand, counting down.
GCATAGCCGCTTTAGGATGCGCTTCGTTATAGCTCTTAATATCGCGTTTACCAGACGCTGCAAAGGCTTTATAACGAGCCTCCATTTCACGAACGGCCCAACGCAATACAGCAGCTGCTTTTTTCATGTCTGTTACAACTGGCGCCATCAAATGAGGAATGCCGTTATAAATAGACAATTCAACCATCTTAGGGTCGATTAATAGTAATTTAACCTCTTCCGGTTTACGACTAAAGAGAATACTGGAAATCAACGTATTTACACATACGGATTTACCAGAACCAGTAGTACCTGCTACAAGCAAGTGAGGCATCTTCGCAAGGTCTGTAATGACAGGTTTCCCTGCAATATCTTTACCAAGACCAACAGGAATGCCACCACGCGCATCCTTGAAATCACTGCAATCAAGAACATCGCGCAAATGCACGGCCTCTGTTGTCTTATTAGGAACCTCAATACCAATAGCGGATTTTCCAGGAATTGGAGCCTCCATACGAATATGTTGAGCTGCTAAATTAAGGGCAATATCATCTGTTAAATTAACAATCCGGCTAACCTTTACACCAGGTGCAGGTTCAATTTCGTAACGCGTAACGGTTGGACCTTGCGTTGCATTAACAACCTTAGCAGTAATGCCAAAGTTACTCAATACATTTTCAAGCATCATTGCATTTTGTGCTACTTCTTCACCATTGCTTTGACTCCCCTTCCCTTTTGCCAAAATATCAAGGCTTGGGAAATGGTAAGGTCTATCATAGGTACGGTGAATTTGACCTTCTTTAGACACTGCCACTTGTGCGGTATCTTCTGTAGTACTAATGGTAGACGGCACTTGTAAGCTCATCCCATTCATGCCTGCACCAGCACTTACAGAACTTGCAGCAGCACCCGTTCCAGGTACAGCGGATGCTATAGCAGCGTGATTAGTTTCCAACGGACCAATCGTTGTATTTTGATATGTGAACTCCGGCTGTTCCACATGAGTATTGTCTACTGATTCAGAATCATCTGTATACCCTTCATCAGGAGTATATGTATAATCCTCATCTGGAACATATACATAATCATCATCTGTAGATCTACTAGCATCAGAGAATTGATCGAAATCATCTGCATCATAAGACTTCGCATCACCAGAAACTTCAGAAATATTCGCCAATTGTTCCGCTGCTCGATTGCGGGCCTCTATCTCAGCTAATTCTTTCCAAGATGTAGGGGCCTTTGGAGATTCTACAGTTGTTACTGTATCTACCATAGGTTCATTCTCTACAATTGCACTAGTTTCAAAATTATCTCTATCAGCAGTTATACCGCGTTTTTCCAATGTATCTAACGCTTGATCAGCAGCATCAGCAAAGCGTGTATCCTTTTCCCTGTTATACGCTTTACGTTGCTCTGCTGCTTCTTTGCGTTGTTCATTCCAATCGTCAAAGACCTCTTTAGCTACAGCTACCTTCTCAGCAGCCACTTCTTTAGCTACATCTAATCCTACTTGAGTTTTATCCGCCGCTTTTTGCAAGCCACTGCGCAAGGATAAACGGGTAATTAGAATACCAAAGGCAAGTAATAAGAATACATCTAAAATGATAGCCCCTAGTTCACCTAATAATGTGCGAAGGAATGTAGCGATGGCGCCACCTACAACACCACCTTGATTAGCCAATTGCGTTGTGATAAGTTCCTGCCCCTCAGGAACGCGCCACAATGGAACGAGAGCTAGCAAAAATAGGAAGAACAAGGTCATTACAACACCTCGTTTAGTAATGGAAATAAATGTTCCCTTATACAATAATCGCCAGCCTACCCAGAAAACGCCAAGACATGGAATAATCCCGCCTAGGCCAAAGCCATAACGGAATATACCTGTTAAAATTTGTCCTACAAGACCGAGTTCAAAACCAAAGAACCCAAGCAAGGAAATAACTGCAAAGGCAATGACAATTAAACCTTTAACTTCGCTACGCAAGGAAAATCCTTGAGATTTAGTTTGCTGTTTTGTACTTGTTCGCTTTCGTCGTGTATTTCGTTTTTTGGTGGAAGTTTTTTCTTCTGCCATAAATCTATACAAACCCCTTACTATATAACACTACTGTAAATTAACTTATCATTATATTATAGCATATATCGAAGTATTTAGTTAGCTTTTACGCCGTTCCTCCCAGTCACGAAGTAACTGTTCTTCTTTCCCTCTCTTAATACCATTGTAGTATGTAGCCTCTACAAGAGGTGTTGGCAAATACTGTTGCTTTACATAGCCATTTGGATAATTATGAGCATATTTATAGGCTTTCCCATGACCTAGTTTGCTAGCCCCACTGTAATGACTATCCTTCAAATGATCAGGTACCTGTCCACAATCCTTATGACGCACATCGGCAATAGCTGCATCGATTGCCATATAAGCAGAATTACTTTTCGGCGCTAAGGCTACATAACAAGCCGCTTCAGATAATATAATGCGCGCTTCAGGGAAGCCTACCATATGAGCGGCTTGAGCGGCTGCATTGGCGAGAATCAAAGCTTGAGGATCTGCTAGACCTACGTCCTCAGCAGCACAAATTACGATACGACGAGCGATAAAGTTAGGATCTTCGCCAGCTTCAATCATACGTGCCAAGTAGTGCATCGTCGCTTGCACATCAGAGCCACGCATACTTTTAATGAAAGCAGAAATCGTATCATAATGGCTATCACCTTTTTTGTCGTATGTATAAATACGACGGCCTACAACCTTTTCAAGAACCTCAATAGATATAGTGCCTTCATCGGGCACCATAGCCGCTGCTTGTTCTAAAATATTGAGGGCCATCCGACCATCACCGTTGACGAAGATGCCTACATCCTCCAGTACCTCGTCAGTAACTTGTAAACGACGTTTACCAAGACCGACCTCTTCATCCGTAATAGCACGACGCAAAATTTGACCGATAGCCTTTGGTGTAAGGGCCTCTAATGTGATCAGTCTCAATCGAGATAAAAGTGGTCTATTAACCTCAAAAAATGGATTTTCTGTAGTTGCACCAATAAGAATAATTGTGCCATCCTCTACGCAAGGTAACAGCACATCTTGTTGACTTTTATTAAAGCGATGGATTTCATCGAGGAATAGAATAGTTCGCTGTTGCAGAGAACGAACACGCTTGCGCGCATCTTCAATGATGGTGCGCAATTCACCAATGCCTGCATTAGTAGCATTTAAATTTACAAAATGACTATTACTCATCTTAGCAATAATGCCCGCTAACGTAGTTTTACCCGTTCCACAAGGGCCATAAAAAAGCATAGACGGAATTGTATCCTTTTCAACCATGGCGCGCAAGAAAGTCCCCTTCCCTACCGCTTTTTCTTGACCATATAAATGGTCTAATGTGGTAGGACGCATACGCACCGGTAACGGTTCATACGTATTGGTAGGCGTCATATCAAATAAACTATCCATTCTATCACCTCAATCCATAACATCTTATCTATTGACTCTAAAATTTTATAAATCGTACAGTCTAGCAAATTCTATTCATAAAGAATAGGATTTATATATCAATAGCCCATAATAGCGATATTGACTGCTCTTTTCTATATATAGTATATGACATTACATGCCATTTTTACACGCAAAAAAGCCCCACCATGCCGTAATGTACCGCGTTTTGATCCTGCAAGGGCAGGTGGGTGTCCTCCTCATCCTGCAGTTGTCCCGTACGGGCGTAACGTTCAGACGAGAGTTCAGACTCCCAAAGTAAATGTGTTGGCTCAAAACTGCGATATCACACGCACATGGCAGGGATATCTTATACATAAATAGTATCAGAAAGATTCGTAATTAACAAGTCTTGACATTTCAAATTTAATCAATTCTTGCCTATGTTTTTACACCAAAGATTGCTCTTCTTCTTCCTCGATATCTGGTTTAATATGCAACTCTTTTAATTGCTTAGGTTCTACTTCGGATGGAGCTTGGCTCATGATATCAGAAGCAGATTGAGTTTTAGGGAATGCGATTACGTCGCGAATAGATTGACGTTTTGCCATCAACATAACAAGACGATCAAGGCCGAATGCACAACCAGCATGAGGAGGTGCACCGTATTGGAATGCATCAAGCATGAAGCCGAATTTAGATTTAGCTTCTTCTTCAGATAAACCAATAGCTTTGAATACTTTTTCTTGTACATCGGATTGGTAAATACGCAAGGAACCGCCACCGATTTCAACACCGTTCAATACCATATCGTAAGCAATCGCTTTTACGCTGCCAGGATCAGATTCCAATTTATCAAGATCTTCATGACGAGGCATTGTGAACGGATGGTGCATTGCAACATAACGTTTTTCATCTTCGTTATATTCGAACATAGGGAAATCAGTTACCCATGTGAATGCCAATTTATCTTGGTCAATCATGTTCATACGACGTGCCATTTCAAGGCGTAATTCACCTAATGCACGTGCCACAGTTGCAGGTTTATCAGCAATCATCAATACAAGGTCGCCACCTTTAGCGCCCATTTTTTCACCGATATTGCGGATTGTATCTTCACCTAAGAACTTCATGATTTGAGACTTGATGGAACCATCTTCATTGAAGCAAGCCCATGCAAGGCCTTTTGCACCGTAACGGTTTACATATTCAACGAGGTCATCAAGTTCACGACGTGGAATACCAGCATCGCCAGGTACAACGATACCTTTAACTACACCACCGTTATCGATTACAGAGCGGAATACTTTAAATTCTGTATCTTTTACAAGATCAGTTACATCAGTAAAGGCCATGTCGAAGCGAAGGTCTGGTTTATCAGAACCGTATTTATCCATTGCTTCATCCCATGTAATACGAGGCATAGGCAATGGAATTTCTTTGCCCAATGTAGTTTTAAATACATGAGCAATCATTTCTTCAAGCATAGAGTAAATGTCTTCTTCATCTACGAAGGACATTTCCAAGTCGAGCTGAGTGAACTCAGGTTGACGGTCTGCACGCAAATCTTCATCGCGGAAGCAACGAACGATTTGGAAGTATTTTTCATAACCAGCAACCATCAAGATTTGTTTGAAAATTTGTGGAGATTGTGGCAATGCATAGAATGTACCAGCATTTACACGAGAAGGTACTAAATAGTCACGAGCGCCTTCTGGTGTAGATTTAGTAAGCATTGGAGTTTCAATTTCCAAGAAATCGCGGCTATCGAAGAAGTCGCGCATTGCTTTCGTTACTTTGTGGCGTAAAATCAAGTTACGTTGCATTTCTGGACGACGTAAGTCAAGGTAACGATATTTTAAACGAATATTTTCATCTACATCGATATCATCTTGGATATAGAATGGAGGTGTTTTAGCAGAGTTCAATACGCGCAACTCTTCACAGTACATTTCATATGCACCTGTTGGAAGATTTGGATTGATAGCAGCTTCATCACGTTTTGTAATTTTACCACGTACACAAAGTACATATTCGTTACGAACATCCTCTGCTTTGTGGAAAGATTCCACGTTATGATCTGGAGATGCCACTACTTGTACTACGCCAGAACGATCACGTAAATCCAAGAAAATCAAACCACCATGATCACGACGGCGTTCAACCCAACCACATAATACGACCTCTTTACCTACCTCTTGTTCAGAGATGGTGCCACAACCGTGCGTACGGTGTAAGCCTTGCATTGTTTCCATTCTAATTGTCATCCTTTCACCAAAGAAGTTATACGTTCAGAAACTGTATCGAGTGGTACAGTTTCTTGTTCACTAGTTTCCATGAATCGGATTATGGCTTCCCCACGAGCCAATTCATCATCACCCAATATGATAACATATTTTGCATTAATTTTGTTAGCATATTTTAATTGTGCCTTCATACTCTTACCCTGTCCGTCCATTTCAACGGATACATATGCATCATGCAATGCTTGGCAAATTTTGAAAGCCTCTACCTTAGCCGCATCACCAAGAGCTACTACGAATGCAGATGGCTCTACAGTTTGTTCCGGTAATAAGTTTTGTTTTTCAAGGGCTAATAATAAACGTTCCATGCCCATCGCAAAACCGATAGCTGGTGTATGAGGACCATCAAGTTCCTCTACAAGTCCATCGTAACGACCACCACCGGCTACTGCACTTTGAGCCCCTAATGGAGTATATTGCACCTCAAATGCTGTTTTTGTGTAATAATCAAGGCCACGTACTAAACGAGGATTTAATGTATATTGCACATTAGCAGCCGTTAAATAAGTTTTTAATTCTTCAAAGTGATCATGACATTCTTCACATAAATGTTCGTGAATTTCAGGAGCACCTACGGACAAAGATTTGCATGTTTCATTTTTGCAATCCAAGATACGCAACGGATTTTTATACAAACGTTCTTGGCAGTCACTACATAATTGTTCTTTTTTAGGCTCAAAGAACTCAATTAATTTTTCACGGTATACAGGGCGGCATATTGGACATCCTACAGAGTTCACCTCTACATTGAGGTCTTTAAGGCCAAAGTCTTTCAACAATTGTACGACCATGCAGATAACTTCACTATCCACTACAGGGGATTGAGAACCTAATACCTCTGCCCCAAATTGGTGGAATTGGCGGTAACGGCCAGCTTGTGGTTTATCATGTCGGAACATAGGCCCCATGTAATACCATTTTGTAAGGCCTTCTTTACCATATACTTTATTTTCTAAGTAGGCCCGTACTGCAGATGCTGTATTTTCAGGGCGCAAGGTAAAGCTAGAGCCACCATCATCACCTGTAGTAAATGTGTACATTTCCTTTTGTACTACATCTGTAGTTTCACCGATGCCACGCAAAAATAATTTAGTATCTTCAAAGGCAGGTGTGCGAATTTCGTTGAACCCGTATACCTTACAAATTTCACGCATACGCTGTTCAATATAGTGCCAATTTATCATTTGCTCTGGCAAAAAGTCTTGTGTACCTCTTGGTTTTCTAATAGCCATTACACAACCTCCCAAAATTTTTTACAAATTCTATGTCGTTTCTCTAATAGTGCATCTATCGTTGCGTGGTAAACATCTACATCCTTTGGCATATGCTGTTTCAATTGACGATATTCAGGGGCCCGCATCCACTTAGATGAACTACCAGGTCCCATGGAAAGAATACTTTGTCGCTCTTCCATAATCTGAATATTGTATTCGCACGCTTTGCCGGGCAAGGTATAGCCGATATTCTCTAACTGTCCTCTCATATATTGTTGACGATATAGATAATATGGTACATAGCCAGCCGTTTCAAGACGCTCTTTACCATATTGTACCATGTCTGCCACGAGATGTTCCTCAGGGATATCATCTTGCATATTTAAATCATACAATGGACTACCACGTTTTAATGCTAACGTATGAATTGTAACATTTTCCGGCAAATTTTGACATACATAATCCATATTCTCTATCATGTTTTGCATCGTTTGATTTGGTAAACCGGCAATAAAATCCATATTTACCGCTAACGACGTATTATGTTTGACATATTGTAACAACTCATCAATATCACGTGCACTATGTCCACGCCCTATGCGATGTAAAATATCATCTTGCATCGTTTGTGGGTTAATACTGATACGATTGACACCTAAATCAAGCATAGATCGTAACTTTGTAGGATTAACAGAATCCGGTCGCCCCGCCTCTACAGTAAACTCATGACCTTCAGGAACAAGTATAGACAGCTGTTTCAGAACCTGGTGAAAGTCTTCGTCCCCTAACACCGTCGGCGTACCGCCCCCCATATAGAGGGTATCTACCGATAAGCCATAAGACTGAGCAATAGCTTTCATATCCTCCATATCACGGCCTAAAGCTGTTAAGAATTGACTTTTATCAGTGTAATCCTGATAAAGACCATAAGGAAACGAGCAGTACACACAACGAGTATCACAGAAAGGAATGCCACAATAGAGACTCACCTTTTTATCGTCTGTATCAGCTAAAAATGGACGTTGATACTCACCGATAGCCCCCAACGTTGCAAGCTTTTCCATAGACACAGAAAACTCGTCCCTAATGTGACGAGTTGCTGCGTGGACAGAGCCATATGTATCTATATATTTATGTAGTAGCTTTGTAGGACGCACACCGACCATAGTCCCCCATGGGGCATCGGCTGGCAAACCTTGATATTCACGCAAATAGCGCAATAAGGCTTGGCCAATTTGACGACGGCCCATAGATGAAATATCACCGTCAAAAGTTTTTACGGTCTCCCCAATGGTTACAGTCAAACGATATAAACCGTCTACCTCTATAGCCTCTAAAACAACGTCTGGATTAACCTTATCAGAGAATAAACCAGCAGCACCACAGTTATGGGCTACTACGGAGCCAAGTGGTAATGGCCCCGTATATAGATATCCATTAAGCATGGTGATGAGCCATACGTTCTAATTTTTCAAGTTCTGCTTCAGTCATATGATTTTGGCAATCGCTGCAATAACCATATACTTTCAATTGATGGTCAATAGTGCGGAAGTTCAATTTTTTAGCGATGATAGACTCTAATGTTTCAAGCATGTCGTCTTCGAACTCGGATACTTTACCACATTTCACGCAAATCAAATGATGATGGAAATGAGCGAACTCTTCATCATTTAATTCGTAACGGTTACGACCATCACCAAAATCAAGACGTTTTAACAAATCAAGTTCAGTGAATAGATCAAGTGTTCTGTAAATAGTAGCTAAGCCGATGTCAGGAGCTACTTCTTTTACAAGTACATATACGTCTTCAGCGCTCAAATGGTTTTCATCTGCATCGATGAAGGCTTGTAAAATTGTTTGACGTTGTGTAGTCAATTTGTATTTTTTATCTTTAATGCGTTCTTTTAATTTCTCTAATGTTGTGTTCATGATAACTATCCCCTTTACTTCTTACAAAAGTTTTATAAAACCTACGCCCCAACGAATGGGTTGTATTGTTTTTCATAACCTATATTTGTTTCTGGTCCATGACCAGGATATACCATTGTATTGTCAGGCAATTTATAAAGCTGAGTTTTAATGGATTCCATTAATGTCTCATACGAACCATTTGGAAAATCTGTACGACCTACGGAATCTCTAAATAGAGTATCCCCGACAAATACAAGACCTTCCATGTAATAACATACTCCACCTGGCGTATGACCCGGTGTTTCGAGTACTTCAAGATCAATAGCACCACAGATAATGTGGTCACCTTGTTTAACCTCGATAATGTCAGCCTTTACCTTAATCGGTGTTGGATTACTATAAGCGCTGAGATTGAGTTCAGGATCTGACAGATACGGTATATCGCCCTTTTGAATATATACAGGCACATGATATGTATCTACAATCTCTTGAACGCCACCAATATGGTCGCCATGACCATGGGTTAGCAAAACAGCCTTTGGTTTCAAGTCGTGCTTCTTTAGAGACTCTAATACTTCCGATGTAGCAGGATCAATAATGAAAGCTTCGCCTACCGCTTTATCTCCAATAACATAGCAATTAGTCCCTAATGGACCTAATGGCATGCGCATAAGCACTAATTGTTGTTCACTCATTAAGCCCCTCCTTTACTACGCTGTACTGTATATACTTCACGAATACGGCGCAACTTAGTCATAACAAAATCAAGTTGTGAAATATCACGGATATCGACCACAACATTGATACTTACAGTTTTAGTATCTTCTTGAACCTTGGCATTGATGTTTGTAATGGTGATTTTTAACTCTGAAAGTACAGCCATAACCTCCATCAACAGACCATTTCGATCGTATGCTTGAATATCGATACCTACATGGAAGGATTCACCAGAAGAACCATCCCAAGAGACTTCAATCATACGTTCTAAATCTTCTGGCGTATGGCCTAGGCTCGTACAATCGGAGCGATGGATGGATACACCACGACCACGCGTGATGTAACCGATGATATCATCACCAGGAACTGGGCTACAGCATTTCGCCATACGTACCATAACACCAGCTTCCCCTTTTACGAGAACGCCTGTACCATTCTTGGTCGTTTTTGGCCCTTGAGCTTTTAACTTCTCAATGATTTGTTCAGTGCTGCGCTTAGATTCTTCTGCTTCTTTAGATTTTTTATAAAGTTCAATTAACCGCAAGAGAACAGTGCTGACAGGAATACCACCATAGCCACAAGCAGCAAACATTTCCTCTTCAGTACCTGCTTTCAGCTGTTTTGTAACTTGTTGGAGGCGATTATCAGCGATTAATTCTTTCCAACTATAGTTTAATCGTTTTGCTTCTTTTTCAAGTGCTTCTAGGCCTTTTTCAATATTTTCAGCTTTATTTTCACGCTTGAACCAGTTGCGAATTTTGCTCTTACTTTCAGAAGAGCCTACGATATTAAGCCAATCAAGACTTGGGCGACCTGTTTTAGATGTAATAATATCTACAATATCGCCATTTTGTAAGGTGTAATCTAGCGGTACAATTTTACCGTTTACCTTAGCCCCTACACAGCGATGACCAACATCGGTATGAACACGGTACGCAAAATCAAGTGGAACCGAACCGATAGGCAATTTAACAACATCGCCTTTTGGTGTGAATACAAATACCTCACCAGAGAAAACGTCTAGTTTTAACGCATTAACTAGTTCTGTTGGATTACTTGTATCTTGCCATTCAAGGACTTGGCGTAACCAGGCAACCTTTTGGTCGAAATCCTTATCGCCATTTTTATTGCCTTCTTTATAGCGCCAATGAGCAGCAACACCATACTCAGATACACGGTGCATTTCCCATGTACGAATTTGGATTTCTACAGGTTGCCCCATGGTACCGATAACCGTTGTATGCAAGGATTGATACATATTAGATTTCGGCATGGAAATGTAATCCTTGAAACGATATGGCAATGGTTTCCACAAGCTATGCGCAATACCTAGTACGGCATAGCAATCTGGAATTGTATCAACAATAACGCGAACAGCGAGCAAGTCGTAAATTTGAGATAAATCACGGTTGTCCTTTTTCATCTTCTTGTAAATGCTGTAGAAGTGTTTTGGACGGCCTTTGATATCCGCCTTAATATGAGCTTCTCCTAACGCTTTTGTAAGTTGGCTCATCGTATCATTTACAATGTCCTCACGAGCTTGGCGTTTTTGTTTCATTTGATCTACAAGATCATAATATTTTTCCGGCTCTAAATAGCGGAATGATAAATCTTCTAGTTCCCATTTCACATTGAAGATACCAAGGCGATGTGCTAGAGGAGCAAAGATTTCTAATGTTTCCTTTGCAATACGCTTTTGTTTGTCGCTACGCATATGCTTTAAGGTACGCATATTATGTAAGCGGTCACCTAATTTAATAACAACGACGCGCACATCCTTCGCCATAGCTAAAATCATCTTCCGATAATTTTCCATTTGGCGATCTTCTTTTGTTTCATATTGGAACTGGTTTAATTTCGTTACACCATCAACGAGGAAAGCCACCTCAGAGCCAAACATTTTCTCTAAGTCTTCCTTCGAGTACGATGTATCTTCAACCACATCATGCATAAGGGCTGCCATAAGCGTAATATGGTCGATTTGTAAGTGTGCCAAAATTTCAGCTACTGCTAGTGGATGCATGATATATGGCTCACCAGAAGCTCTCAATTGACCTTCATGAGCCTTATCAGCAAGTTCAAAAGCCTTCAATACTTGGTTACACTCATCATCTGTTAAATAGGTATGAATATATTCCATAAATTCAGCTAAAGCTTTTTCTTTGTTAAATGTACCTTGTTCAACCAAAGCTTTGCCTTCTTCATTTACAGTTGTCATGGTGTCACCTCCTATACACTATAGGTAAGAAATGTTACGGACGTGACAAGATCTAATTTTCCTTCAATGGCATTCCATCTTAGCATTAATTGACCATCATCACTGGTATATTCTTCTATGATGCCCAACTCCTTAAATACATCTAAGGATGTAAGGGCACTGCGATTATTTTGATCTGCCGGCTTACGGCGCAAAATTTCTTGTTCCACATTATAAACCGATTGACTACGACCACGCATAGCTTGTTTTACTATGACATACATTTGTCTAAGACCTTCCGTGGAAAGTGTAATCGGCTCTTCAGTGAGCGGTTCAATAGCTTGGATCATAAGCTGTGGAGAAACCATCCCTTGCCATTCATTCTTTTGCAATGAAAATGCTACTTTCACCACAGTTCCAATGAATATAGTTTTAAATAAATCGGGACGATTCCAAGCAATGGCATCCAATGTGCCACTAGAGGTTTCTAAAATCACCTTGCAGTGATTTTTCAATTGTCCCATAAGCATTATATCTTGTACGGTTGCTTCCATAACGGCAAAGACCGGCGTACTATTAGCCATACCATAAGGTTCAAGGGCTGATACGCGGTCAATGATATCTACATCGATATCATCAACGGGTAGTTCCGCATCAATAGCAACGACAGGGATATATTCTTCCTGTGTCACATGCTCTTTACAATACGCCGTTAATCGGTCTCGTAGTTCATCTATACGATTTGCATCAATACTGAAGCCTGCTGCTGCAGCATGGCCACCGAATTGTAATAACACATCTTCGCAAGACTTCAGTGCATCGTAGATATTAAAACCATCGATACTACGGCAGGAGCCTTTGCCAATGCCATCGTGGATACTAATAACCAGGGTCGGCTTATAAAACTCCTCAACCAAGCGAGAAGCCACAATACCGATAACACCAGGGTGCCAGTCTTCACCGGCTACAACGGTTACATAGTCTGCTTTATGGCCTTGATTAGCCACATCGATACGAGCTAGTTCGTGAATATTTCTCTCTAGTTCTTGACGCTCACGATTTGTTTCATTTAATTCTTCAGCAATCGCTTCAGCCATGTCAGCATTATCAGTAACTAGCAACTCAACAGCACGTGTTGCATGCGTTACGCGACCTGCTGCATTGAGCCGTGGGGCTAAGGTGAAACCAATATGTCCAGATGTTATAGTTCGTTCATGGAGACCTGCTACATCGATTAGCTTTTTAATTCCTAGATTTGAATGACTATTCATCTTTTCAAGGCCTGCTTTTACGATGATGCGGTTCTCACCGACTAACGGCACAACGTCCGCCACAGTGCCTAATGCAACGATATCTAAATCATCTAAATACCATTCACCATATTTTGTGAGCCATAAAGCTTGGCATAATTTAAAGGCCACCCCAACGCCGGATAAGTTTTTATCCTTATAAGGACAATCCTTTTGCTTGTGGTTAATAACAGCCTTTGCTCGTGGAATCAAATCTGGTGCCGTATGATGATCCGTAATAATCATATCAATACGGTCACGTACAGCCTCTACAATATCGTAAGAACTAATACCGCAATCTACGGTAATAACTAGAGATGTTCCCCGCTCTATAAGGTGCTCTAAAGCCTCTAAATTGAGACCATAGCCTTCGCTTTGACGCTCTGGTATGTAATAGGTAACATCAGCACCAAGTTTCTTTAAAAATCGATACAGAACAGATGTGGCCGTAATACCGTCTACATCATAATCGCCATAAATAACGATTGGTTTATGCTTTTCAATTGTCTCCTGAACTAGCGAAACAGCTACATCCATGTCTTTTAATGTGAATGGATCTAACAAATCTGACAAAGAGCCTTGTAAAAACTTCCGCCCTTCGTCAACATCTATGTGGCGATTTACCATTAATTTTGCCACAATAGGATTTACACCAAGTTCACGGATTAAGATATTTTCTTGTTCTTTGTCGCTTGTAGAAATGCGCCAACGTTTTTTCTTAATCATCATATCCCTCAGTAGTTTATAATCAATATTATTATAATAATTCAACGTATTATCATTATCATTTTTATTTATTATACATCAAAAAGTGAATAAAATAAACCATTTTATATATTTTATTCTCATTTAAACCTTGTCTTTTTCTCAACAAAAAAGAACCTCCCATTATCAATAGGAGGTTCTAGATCAGTGAATTACTTAGAACCGGAAGTCTCGTTCGCCGTCTTTCATCTGTGCAATATAAGCTTTCGCTTTATCTTTAACTAAGTCATTTTTGATATTTTCTAACTGTTCTTCAATAACTTTAGCTCCATGAGCTTTAGTCTTTTCATCACCATAATCCATGATGTATTCGTTTAATGTCATCAATGCATTTGGTTGGCAACAGTTGTGGATTTGACCGGATTTAGCAAGGGCCATGAATCTGTCCCCTGTTCTACCTGCACGATAGCATGCAGTACAGAAACTTGGTACATATCCAAGGTCTAGTAACCAATCTACAATTTCATCTAATGTACGTGTATCACTGCGATCAAATTGAGCAGAATTATCTTCTGGTTTTTCTTCTTCTTTGTAGCCACCTACGCTAGTACGAGAGCCACCACTAATTTGGGAGATACCTAATGCCAAACCACGTTCACGCATAGATTGGCTTTCACGGGTGGACATAATCATACCTGTATACGGTGTGGATACGCGAATAAGAGCAACGATTTTCTCAAAGATATCGTCAGGTACAGCATTACTGAAATCATCTACATCGATATCATCAGCTGGACAAATACGAGGTACAGAAATTGTATGTGGACCTACACCAAATACAGCCTCTAAGTGTTCAGCATGCATTAATAAGCCTACAAAATCGTATCTATAGTGTTCTAAACCATATAAAACACCGATGCCTACATCATCAATACCACCTTGCATAGCGCGGTCCATCGCCTCTGTATGGTAGGCGTAGTCGCTCTTAGGGCCTGTTGGATGTAGTGCTTCGTAATTTTCTTTATTGTACGTTTCTTGGAATAATGTATAGGTACCAATGCCAGCTTCATGTAATTTCTTGTAATCCTCAACAGAGCAAGCTGCAATATTTACGTTTACACGGCGAATTTCGCCATTTTTATTTTTAATACCGTAAATAGTTTTAATGGATTCCAAAATATACTCAAGCGGATTATTGAGTGGATCTTCACCAGACTCAATTACAATACGCTTATGACCCATTGCTTCTAACGCGATAACCTCTTCTCTAATTTGGTCTTGAGTCAACTTTTTACGTTTAATATCGCGGTTTTTAGAATGGTAAGGACAATATACACAACCATTAATACAATAGTTAGACAAATATAATGGTGCAAACAAAACGATACGATCACCATAAATGGCTTTCTTGATTTCTTTTGCTAAAGCATAAAGCTTTTCCTTATATTCAGGCAACGGACATTCTAATAGAACAGCTGCCTCTCTATGGTTTAACCCCTTAAATGTAGCAGCCTTTGCTAAAATAGCATCTAACAACTCCCGATTTTCCTTGTTTTCCTCTGCGTAAGCAAGAGTATCAAGGATTTCCTGATGGGAAATAAATTCCTCCGCCTTTGGAGATTTTACATCATACATAGTACTTACCTCAAATCTTTCTAGTGGCAATGCCACCCCTCTTTAGGTTTATGAAAGTATATGACAACCAGTCTTCTGGTATTTCACTGATACTGTACATAGTATACCACTATTCCTACTAAAAAACATAGGAATTTGACACACAATAATAAAAGGTTACTCCCTCATAAGAGGAAGCAACCTTTATAGTATGGGAATTTCTAATTTATATCGATTATCTATATCGAATATGACTAAAATGTATGTAATTAAATTAATTCCTTATTTACTATTAAGATTTTAATAGAAATTACTTATATAATTGATTTCTAGTATTAAAAAATGTCCTATAAGACAACTGGCACGTAATAAAACAAGCAATGGATATAGTGGATAACGACATAAATGTAACGATCATTTGATATTTTACAGCTTCTAATGGAGGCATGCCTGCTAGGATAAGGCCTGTCATCATCCCCGGCAGCGCTACGATACCTAATGTCTTGGCACTATCTACAGTAGGTTGTAGACCCGTCTTTATAACATCACGAACTATCGCTTTCGAAGCTTGTTTAGGTGTACTACCCAAGGCTAATTTAATTTCCACCTCTTGTTTACGCAATTCAAAATTTGATAGCATTTGACGATAACAAAGCCCAATGGCTACCATAGCACCACTAATGACCATACCACCAACAGGAATCAATTGGTACGCAGTAAAACTAAGCACGCCAGTTACCAATAAAATAGATAAGGTTATCCATGCACCAATGGTGATAGCAAACCAAGAAATCCATAACGCATGCGGAATCCCTTGCCCTCGTTTAGCTGAGTTATAAGCGGCATTAAAAGCCATAAATCCAAGTAAGCCAATAATAAATATTGGACTTTCCGTACTAAAAATATAGGATAAAATAAACCCGATGACTAATAGTTGAACTGTAGCACGTATAGCACTGATGAAAATATCCTTTTCTAGCTTCAATTCTTGTCGATAAGACATAATCATACTAATAATAACTAGCACTGATGCAAGGCACAACGATATAGTAGATATAGTTTGAAACTGACTCATATCAGTACCTCCTCTTTAGCTAATTGACCGTCTACGATAGTGATGCGGCGATTTGCAGTACGCAAGCTTTGCTCTTCATTATGAGTAATGGAGATAATGGTGATCCCCTTTTTATGAAGCTCATCAATAACATTTTCTACAATAGATGTATTCGTCGCATCTAAGGCAGACGTAACCTCGTCTAAAAGCAACACTTTAGGCTCAAAAATAAGGCTCCGAATAAGGCATATTCGTTGCATTTCACCACCAGACAACTCATCATTACCGCGCTCCATATAATTTAGTGGCATATGTAGTAGATCAAAGAGATATTCTATACGACTCATATCCGGTTTTAAACCGCGAATATCATAAGGAAATAGAATATTACGACGTACTGTTTTCGCAAACAAATAAGGTCTTTGAAAGCAGTAGCCCACCTCTCTACGATAAGATTCAGGATCTATAGCCGTTAAGGGACGATCATTATAAGTAATAGTTCCCGATGTAGGACTAATCAGATCACTACATAATTTTAAAAGTGTACTTTTACCACTTCCAGAAGGACCTACAATAGTAATATAATCGCCTTGATTTACCCATAAAGATACATCACTGATAATAGATTTGTCTTTTACAATATAAGATATATTTGATAATTCTAGCAGCGCCATAAAGCCCCCTATCTCGTCATATGTATATTAATAGCAAAATATCGACTCACTGTTGCTAGTTATTTAGTATTCTTAAGCATAATGATTCTAATTATTTTATCATTACCAATATGATAATGCTAAGCTTAATTATAATATATCTATCAGACACACACTACAGAAAACAAAAAATCCCTAGTGGAAAACCACTAGGGATTAATAGTCTTTGTAAAATTAAGCTTCTACAGGGTATACGCTAACTTTACGGTTGTAACGACCAGCACGTTCGAATGCTACTTTACCAGGCACAAGTGCGAATAAAGTGTCATCTTTACCGATACCTACGTTAGTACCAGGGTGGAAGTGAGTACCACGTTGACGAACGATGATGTTACCGCTCTTTACGATGGAACCATCATGGCATTTAACACCAAGACGTTTAGATTCACTGTCACGACCGTTACGAGTACTGGACACACCTTTTTTATGTGCGAACAATTGCAAATCAAAAGTAAACATTAAGTTCACCTCCTATATTTCGTGTATTTGGACAAACTCTGGATATTGACGGCTAATTTCCTTTAAACCAAGGAGCATAGTCCCCAGAATATCCTGTCCACTCTGGTTAATCGTACCAGAGAGAACCATATCACATTGACCTTCGCTATTCGTATAGTCCCCTTCTTGCTGAGCAATTTGGGTAAGTCCTAACATTGCCGTTGCCGATAAGGCAGACACTGCAGCACATACGATATCGAAGCCATGATCATCATATCCTGCATGACCGGACATGTGACAACCAATTACTTGACCATCACTATTCCGCTGGATTCCAATGGAAACCATAATTAAGCTTGGATAGATTCAATACGAACTTTTGTGAACGGTTGACGATGGCCTTGACGACGACGGTAGTTGGATTTAGCTTTGTATTTGAATACTAAGATTTTTTTACCTTTACCATGCTCAAGAACTGTACCTGTAACTTTTGCACCGTTTACAAGAGGAGCGCCAACTTTAACGTCGCCGTCATTCACTACAGTCAAAACTTCTTCGAATGTAACGGACTCGTTAGCAGCTGCTTCCAATTTTTCGATAGTAATTACATCGCCTTCAGCAACGCGATATTGTTTACCACCAGTTTTAATAATTGCGTACATGAGAACACCTCCTTGTTATCGAACTCGCTGAATTCGGTATCCCGACCCGAACTTCGGTCGGGCGTTTAAACCTGCTTCACGCGGATTGCAAAGTTCAGTAAACCGAACTAATACTGATATAGTATATCGTATTTACCTATCTATGTCAAACAAAATTCAACATACATAGCTCAGTTTATGATACTTTCATATATATACAAACCTCTAAAATTCTCCAATAATACCGAGGTGTTGTAAAAGTATTTTTGTACCGATGAGAATCAATACACCCCCACCTAGTATGTCTGCATATTTTCCCACGAACTGGCCCATAAATTTGCCTAGGTACACACCAATAAGAGAAATACCAAAGGTAATTACCCCTATCATAGTAGAGGCTTCCCACACATTGATGGGCATAAAAGCAAAAGTAAGACCTACAGCCATAGCATCAAGGCTGGTGGCTACGGAGAGCATCATCATTTCCCAAGCGCCTAAAAACTGCTTATCATCGTCTTCATCAGTTTCATCGCTAAGCCCTTCTCGTATCATAGCAATACCTAAATAGCCGAGAAGACCGAAGATAATCCAATGATCCCATTCAGATATAATATCTATAAACTGACGCCCAATAAGCCATCCCATAACAGGCATGAGAAACTGGAATAACCCAAATAAGAATGCCAATGTAACCTTTCGGCCATTTTCACCTACCGGCATTGATAAACCTTTACCAATCGATACACCAAAGGCATCCATGGCTAGACCAATACTAATTAATATAATTTCAAATACAGACACGAAACTCACCTATAAAAACTACTTACTTATTCTGCTACTGCCATCAAAGAATATCCTTCTCGGCTAATTTGTGGATTTACTACAATAGAAATCTTACGGCCTATAGAGTCGCCTAATTCTTCAAGAACAGCCTTTGTTAAGTATTGAGCAACCTCCGGATGAACTTCGATTTCTAGGTTCGATTTAATTCGCCCCGACTTAAATAACTCACGAATGCGACGAATGATTTGCATATATACAGTTCTGCCCGACAACATGTATCCAGTGCCTCCACATTGAGGACATGTATCAAACATCAAGGTTTGCAAACCTTGACGGGCACGCTTCCGCGTCATTTCTACAAGACCGAGAGAGCTAATACCACATACGACGGTTTTCATCTTATCTAACTTAGCTTGTGCGCTCAATAGTTGTAGCAACTCTTGTTGATGGGACTTATCCTTCATATCGATAAAATCGACCACGATAATGCCACCAATATCTCGTAAGCGCAGTTGACGACAAATTTCTTTTGCCGCCTCTTTATTAACTGTGAAAGCTAAATCTTCTAGCTTATTAGACTTACCTGTGTAATGAGCCGAGTTCACATCGAATACGGTAAGCGCCTCTGTATGGTCGATACGGATAGAGCCACCGGAAGGAAGATTGATGTCACGAGAGATAAGATCCTCTAATTGAGGTTCAATGTGATTAGCTTTAAAGATAGGTGTGCTACCACGGTGACGTGTCACTTTAATTTGTTGAGATGTTGGGCCATGACCTAAGAGATCCAATAATCGAGATTCCCCCATATCGGAATCAACGATGATTTCCTCTACATTGCGGTGTGCATAGTCTCGTACAAGGCGGAACCAAAAATCCGCATCACTATAGAGATCCGTTCCACTCTTAGCCACCTTAAAGCGTTTTAACACATGTTGCCATGTGCGCCATAGATATTCCATATCACGACCGATTTCATCGGCACTAGCCTTAGCAGCCGCAGTACGAATAATAAATCCACAGCCTTCCTGTACATAAGGTGCTGCTAATTCTTGTAATTTAGAACGCACTGCTTCATCAGTAATCTTCTTAGAAATATGCATGCCTTCAGAATATGGTAAAAGCACCATAAAACGTCCTGCCAAGCTCACATCAGCCGTAACACGAGCGCCTTTACCGAGCATCTCCTCTTTTACCACTTGTACAAGTATTTGTTGCCCCACAGATAGGCGTGGCAAGATTTTCTGTTCTTTCCCCTGTTGAAGGTTTAAGTACGCATTTTGAGAGCCCCCAATATCAACGAAAGCCGCTTGCATACCGTTCAACACGTTCTTTACGGTCCCTTTGTACATATGATTTGCCATATGGCTCTCATCGGTACGTTCTAAGACAAAATCTATTAACTGACCTGCTTCATCGACAACAGCCATGCGAATTTCTTCGCGCATAACATTGACCAAAATTTTATGCATCCTATCCCTCCCTTCATTCAATATAAAATATAAAGGTTTTAAATCACTAAATCGTATATAAGCTCTTACGATTTATGTAAAGACAATTAGCAGTTAAGGTGTATATAACGAGTATTAGTAGTTAATTTCCAGTGGAGTGTAACGACCTTCTTCGTTTTCCACCATAATCGCTTTACGATGAATTTCATAGCCACTTGTAATCGGCCAATTATATTGGTCTTTACCAAGATTCCACACTTCACTAGGTTTAATAGTGCCTTGCGGATAAATACCGATGCCCATTGTAAGAGTAACCATACCATCTTTCACAGTTGCAACGATGGGTTCCTTTACAAATTCTTTTACATCGATGATACGTGTTTTCTTCGGTGTTACCTTTTCGTAAGAAATTTCCGGAGCCTCATTAAAAGGCTTTAGTAACGCATCCCAATCGGCATTTTCATCCGTTACAGGGCCTGTAACTTCATAGATGGCAAAGTTACAAATAGCCATCATCTTTTTAACCTTGTCAGGCATTTCTTTACCGCCTAGCACTTCAAGACCTGGCGGTGCTACACGATTTAAACGGTCTATAATGGATTCTAAACTGTCATCTTCAATGACATCCATATCGATATATTCAGCTGCAGCTGTTACACCAAGCGCCAATGCAGAGGAAAAGCTAATTTTCATATGTGGATTAAAGCCTTCAGAGTACGCCATTTTAATTTCTGCGCGGCGAATCATACGCTCTACTGCTTGTGCATAGTCAAGGTGCGACAGGAATCGCAATTTTTCGCCCTTATTTAAGGCCAAACGTAACTTTTTCAACTCTGCCACCCTCCTTATAGTCAATAATTGCAGTATTAAGCTCTGGACATACATTACAGCCCTTACATGGACCGCGACGGCAATCACTTGTAAGATTTGCCTCTACCGCCTGTTCCCACTCCCGTTTTAAGAAAGCTTTACTTACAGTGCAATCCAAGTGATCCCAAGGTAATGGTTCATCAAAATCACGAGTACGTCTTGCAAAATATGCTGGATCCAAACCACAATCAGCGAAGGCTTTCAACCAAGTTTCATAGTTAAAGTACTCAGTCCAACCATCAAATTTACAACCTGCTTCCCATGCTTTCACAAGAACTTTAGATAATCTACGGTCCCCACGAGCAAAAGCGGCCTCCATATAGCCAGTATAACCATCATGGTAATGATAAGAAATATTACGGTTATTGATGAGAGATTTTAAATACCGTTGTTTACGATGAATTTCCTCAACATCTTGTTGACCATACCATTGGTATGGAGAATGTGTTTTTGGTACGAAGAAGGATACACTGACTGTGACAGAGCCATTTCGTTTACCTGTAATATCGCGGTGTAAATCGAGCACCTTGTACGCAAGATCAGCAATACCTGCCAAGTCTTCGTCTGTCTCAGTTGGAAGGCCCATCATGAAGTACAATTTAACTGTATTCCAGCCGGATTTAAAGGCATTTGTACATGCCGCCAACAAGTCCTCTTCACTAACACCTTTATTGATAACATCGCGCATACGTTGTGTACCTGCTTCAGGTGCAAAGGTAAGACCACTCTTACGCACTTGTTGTACTTTTTTAGCGATATCGATGGAGAAGCTATCAATACGTAAGGATGGTAAGCTTACGCTCACTTGTTTATCTTTGAACTCTTCCATGAGCATATCTACTAATTCAGGTAATTTAGAATAGTCCGCAGAGCTCAAGCTCATTAAAGAGATTTCGTTATACCCAGTATTGGCAATCGTATCTCTAGCAATTTGTAGCAAACGTTCTGGTGTCTTTTCACGTACAGGACGGTATAGCATACCTGCTTGGCAGAAACGACAACCACGTGTACAACCACGGAATAATTCAAGTACCGCACGGTCATGAACTATATCCAAGAACGGTACCACAGGTTTTGTTGGGTAGAAAACATTTTCCACATCTTCTACGATGCGTTTTTCAACAGATGCAGGCACCTCTTCAAAGCGCGGTGTAATGGATTTAAAATCACCTTGCTCTGTATATTCCACATCGTATAATGCTGGACAATACGTACCAGGGATTTGAGCCACTTTACGCAAGAATGCTTCCTTACCACCTGGGAATCCTTTCGCCTTTTCAGCCTTGTAGAGATCGATGAATTCATCGCCCCATTCTTCGGACTCACCAAGGGAAACAATATCAAAGAAATCCGCAATAGGCTCTACATTAAATGCACATGGACCACCACAAACGAGTAATGGGAAATCCATATCGCGGTCTTTAGCGTACATTGGAATGCCGGCCAAATCGAGCATGTTTAAGATATTAGTAAAGCTCATCTCATATTGGAGTGTAAAAGCTAACACATCAAAATCTTTGATAGGCGTACGAGTTTCCAAAGAGAACAAAGGAATGTTGCGC
This sequence comes from Veillonellaceae bacterium, assembly GCA_902834965.1. Next base: position 16,430 of record CADFKY010000001.1, on the reverse strand, counting down.
TTGCGCATTTCTTCTTCCATATCATGCCATGGTGCAAATACACGTTCCGCTGCCGCATCATCACGACGGTTTACAAGACCATATAAAATTTTGATACCCAAATGGCTCATAGCCACTTCGTATACATCTGGAAAAGCTAAAGCCATTGTTACATCAACCGTACTGTGATCTTTTACAATACTGTTATATTCACCGCCCGTATAACGAGCCGGCTTTTGGACATGTTGTAACCATGACGTATCTAATTGAATCATACATCCTCCGTCTTTTCTGAAAGACTTCTTTCACAATCAATCCTAAAAATAGGTTTTTAAAAAATATATTTCGTCCGTTGCATAGCAATATTTAACAAAATACCGATACTCAACATATTGGTAGTCAACGCACTAACACCATAGCTAAGGAATGGCAATGGAATCCCTGTAACAGGCATAATACCAATAGTCATGCCTACATTAACGAGTACCTCAAAGGTAAACATGGTAGCAATCCCCGTAGCTAATAACATACCAAAATTATCATTACACATATAGGCTACTTTAATGCTGCGATAAATCAGCATAAAGAGCAAAAACAACACGATAATACAGCCTACAAAACCAAATTCTTCACCAATAACGGAGAAAATAAAGTCCGTATGGTTTTCTGGTAAGAAGTTCAACTGACTTTGCGTACCATTAAAGATACCTTTACCAAAAATCAAACCTGAACCAATGGCAATCTTAGACTGAATGATATGATAGCCTGATCCAAACGGATCAATATCTGGATTTAAAAATACGAGAATACGTTGTTTTTGGTATTCTTTCAGTACAAACCAACCTAAAGGCATCAATAATAAACCAGTACCGGCAATAATTTTTATAAGTCTTGTTCTAATACCAGAAATAAATAACATGCCCACAAAAATAGCAATATACACAAGAGATGTACCTAGGTCAGGCTGTAAGAATACGAGTGCAATAGGTACCCCAACATATAATACAGGCAATATTAATGATTTAAATGTATCTAACTTGCCAATACGAGGCTCTAGCATTTTAGCCATGCAAATAATCATGAGTAATTTAGAAAACTCTGATGGCTGAATCGTAATAGGCCCCAATTGAATCCATCGTTGAGCCCCCAATGCAGAGGTACCAACGGCCATAACGGCAATCAACATCAAAAGGGTAATGGCGTAAATGATATTACCCCAATCCTTTAGGCGATGGTAGTTAAGAAACTGCATACCTATCACAACGGCTACATTAGCTAGGAAAAATATGAGTTGTTTTACTACTAAACTACCAAATCCAATAGGCTCTTGATTAACATGGGTTGCACTGCCAATGGCTGCTAAACCAATACAAACAAGTAAGAAAGTACATATGATAATAGCCCAGTCGCTATCGTTCCATAGTTTCCGCCACATCATATCACCTATTTCAATTTACGACGGCGCCACAAGCTTTGCTTACCTTGCACTAATAAGCGCTGAGTAGTCCAACCGCCGCGATTAATATAGAGAACATTATTCGAATCTTCAAAGATAGACTCACCAGCTGTAGCAAGTGTAGGTGTACCTTGTTTTTCTGTAGCAGCCTTTTTCTTCGCTACATAGGCATCAAATTGCTTTTGTACATCATAATCTTCCCAGCAATCCCCAGTTACAACATAGTCTACAAGAGGTGCTAATACATTGCGGAATTCATGAGAAGCAAGCTCTAACAGATTTCCATCTTGTGTATAGGTTAACACATCTTCATCATAAGGAATCATAGCCCCTACATATTCGGCGCGAAGAACTTCTAGCATATCGTATAAGTCTATGTCTTCCCCATCTGTAGGTACTGCATTAAATGCAATAGCAAAATCGCGAATATTATGTTCCTCACACACTTGAATCATGCGCGCTCCATTACGTAAGGATACCCACAACGGATGTGTTACAACAATACAGCGATTTACCAAGTCTAAAATAGACTCTATGCCCTTACCAATACCGGCTGGAGCATCAATCAAAATATAGTCATATACATCACAAAGTCGACGGACTAATTTCTTATACTTCTTACGACCTATATCTTCCCAACGCGCACTTTGACTAGCCGGTAAGAAATCTAGATTTTCTACAATTGATACAATAGCATCGTCTGTATATTCTTTATCTTCACTCGCATCTAGTGCATCATAGATGATTTCATCTGCTACACCTAACACAAGATCCAAATCGCGCAATCCAAAGTCCCCATCACAGAGCAATACGCGGTGCCCTGCATGACTTAAGGCTGCACCCAAGCATGCAGTGACGGTCGTTTTACCTACGCCACCCTTGCCGGATACAACACCAATGATTTCGCCCATACTAATCCTTTCTTGGTTGCCCACTTGTTACTGCATTCTGAGGTTTCTGCCCATTAGACGTATTCCCTACAGTTGCACTATCTTTATTACTTTTAGTATTTGTGTCATTCGTTTTTTTATTTAATGGTACATTGAAATATGCGGCTAGCACATCACGTACGATTGGACCTGCAGAGCCCGCACCAAAGCTACCTTGTTCAACAAGTGCAACCACAACAATTTGTGGCTTATCATATGGTGCATAGGCTACAAACCAGCCATGATCCCGGCCATGTGCATTTTCTGCAGTACCAGTCTTACCAGCTACATTAATTGGGAAGCCTTTAAATAAGTCCCCTGCTGTACCACCTTCGTTTGTAACATCACGCAAACCTTCTCGAATAAGGTCCATAATATTTTTTGGAACTGGTAGAATACCTAATTTATCAGGACCGAAAATCTCTTTCGGAGTGCCATCTTTATTATCAATACGGCTTACCACATAAGGTTTATATTTAATGCCACCATTAGCTACTTCGCTGAGCAAAACAGCCATTTGCAATGGTGTCACCAATGTGAAAGATTGCCCAATAGCAGCATCGAAGGTTTCACCTAAGTACCAATCTTCATCATATACTTTTCGTTTATACTCAGGGCTTGCCATAATGCCAGACGCCTCACCTGGTAAATTAATACCAGTCTTTTCGCCAATGCCAAAATAAGCAGCATATTTATCGAGATTTTCTATACCAACGCGATTACCCATTTCATAGAAGTAAACGTTATCTGACTTAGCAAGCGCTCTATTAAAGTTAAGCCATCCTAAGGCTTCACCTTCTGCATTTCGCTTATCGATTAACCAGTGCTTACCACTGTCAAAGATCATCTCTTCAGGAGTAACCTTTTTAAGATCTAATGCTGCTGTACCGGTAATAATCTTAAATGGTGACCCTGGTGGATATTCACCAGAAATAACCTTATTATCAAAAGGATGATTTTTATCATTATTCAGCTGATTCCATTGAGCAGTTGTAATCCCTTTAGAAAACCAGTTTGGATTAAATTCAGGCGCACTGACCATAGCTAAAATAGCCCCTGTATTAGGGTCCATCGCCACCACTGCTGCCCCTTGTGCGGGAATACCTTGCGCACGCAATTGATCGAGCTGGTTTTTAACAGCTTCTTCTGCAGCCTTTTGTAAATTCACATCGATGGTTAGATGAATATTAGCACCTGGCACCGTATGTTTTCTATCTACCTCAGCCACAGGACGACCTGTAGCATCTACCTCAACTTGTTTACCACCATCGGTACCACGCAAGATAGAATCATATAATTTCTCAAGGCCAGAACGACCTAGAATAGTACCACCACTTACCAGTGTATTAGGATCTTGCTGTTTTAACTCTTCTAATTCCTCTTCGCTTACTTCACCAACATAACCAAATAGTTGAGAAGCCATCGTTTCATATGGATAGTATCGAAGTGGCTCAACATCAATGGTTACCCCTGGTAATTCATGACGATGCTCTTCAATGGTTGTCACTACATCCATAGAAATATCATTAGCAATACGTATTGGCTCATAACCATACTTGTGATCATTAACCTTCTTTGTAATATCTTCAGGCTTCATTTTTAATAAAGCTGCCAATTTAGCAACTTCACCATCATCCAAAGCCTTTCCAGTAGGCATGATAGATATAGTATAGGCAGGTCGAGAGCCTACCAGAATTTGACCATTACGATCATACATAACACCTCGTGCTGCAGTCATCGGTACCATGCGCAATCGGTTGCCTTCCGCCTTGGCTTGATAATAGCCACCAGCCAAGATTTGTAGCATAAACAAACGCAATGCTAACACTATAAATATGCCCGCTACAATGTAAAAGAGTACATCAAAGCGACTCGTTTTTCTTCGTTTATAGAGGCCTTCAAGCACTCTTTCACCCCCTTACTAATTTATTACCAAATATAATCTTGCTGTTCGTCTTTACGCCACAATAATCCATGTACGATGGCAGCCAATAGACCGTTCCAAAATAGTACCGGTATAACCATATGCCACATATATAGCCCTATATGTAAATCTCCACCACTGGCCAATATCATTAAGCTCCGGATAAATCCATCAAGCAATGTACAAATGGCTACAATAGCACTGGACCAATACCAACGTTCTTCATAGAGTCGATGTTTCACTGCAGATAATAGGTAAACCACAAGAACGTAAGGGAATAAATGGAGCCCAAAGAAGTTAGATATCAATACATCATGTACAATACCACCTATAACAGCTGCCATCAGCCCCATATAACGACCTTTAAATAGTGTGACTATAACAATGGTGGTCAAAATTAAATTTGGCAACCAATTCGTATGAAAAATAGCAGGCAATAATTGCGCCTGTATAAAGTAAATTAAAAATCCACAGAGTACTAAAGCTAGACGCGTCATGGTTTAACGGCCCCCTTTGCCCCTTCAACTTGATCTCGTTGTGTTTGAGGTACTAGTTTAGGCTCAAGCCCTGGTTTTGGTGGTGCACTTACTGAAGATGATGTAAGGACAAATACCTCTTCTAAACGATAGAAGTCCACACTTGGTGTAATTACGGCATTCTTTACAAAACCTTCCGTATCATTTTCGATGGACTGTACATTACCAACAGGCAATCCTTTAGGGTAGATACCACCATACCCAGAGGTGATTAATTTATCCCCTACTAATACATCACCATCACGGGCAATATTTACCATTGATGGCGTACGAGGTGAGTCACCATCACCTTTTACGACGCCAGATAGGCGAGATTCAGGACGTTGTACAATAACACCGATTGCACTACGTGGGTCAAGAATGGTTTGTACTCGAGAAGAGTGAGGGTATACATCGGTAATAAAACCAACTACCCCACTTGGTACAACGACAGCCATATTGACAGCCATCCCTTCTTCACTACCCTTATCGATAGTGAAAGTATTTGTCCATGTGCCGTAATCCTTTGTAATAATACCGGCTAAAGTCATGGAGAATTCCGGATGATTGCTCTTATAGTTGAGCAATTGACGAAGTCGAATATTTTCTGCTACTACTTCATCATAGTTAACAACCTTTTGTTCTAATGCAGCCTTGCGAGATGCTGCCTCATCACTTTCAATCGTTGCAGAAATAGCATTATTAAGAACTGTAAAGCCTGTTTGCACACCGTCAAGTAAGCGTGCAGAGCCATAAGCAAACGGTGTTGTAATACCTTCAAGAGTAACAGTAACAAAAGGAATACTAGTTCGTTGTTTCCATGCAAATCCGAGCAAAGCCAATAGGATACAGCTAATGACAACAACGATAATTAACTTTTTATCTGACTGTATCATATTAGTCTTGGCCCTTTCTATTTTTAGAATTTACAATAAATCGCGATAAGCTCACTAAGTCCGATGAAGCCCCATTAAGGCCCACAACAACTTTCGTCTCCGGTGCGTCGGGAACATGTACAGGCACACCTAATTCGCCACCAATACGCTCTGCCAAACCAGACAGTTGCGCTGTACCACCAGTGAGGTAGATTCCATATTGCATAATATCAGCTACAATTTCAGGTTCAGCGGAACGAATCATTTGTTTTAATTCATCCAAAAGGCCTCCGATACAGTCATTAACAACTTGGTATACTTCAGACTGATGAATGACACAACGTCTACCTAAGCCATTCATCATGTCACGACCTTGAAAGGCATATTCCGCATCTTCTAGTGGTGCCATAGCAGTACCTACAGTATGCTTAATATCCTCTATAATTTCATCAGAAACGATAACCCCAAAACACTCGCGTACATAGCGTAGCAATGCATTATTGATATCTGAACCACCAAAGCGTATGGTTTTACTATCTACAATACCGCCCAATGAAACAATGCCCATATCTACGGTGCCACCACCAATATCAATGACCATGGATCCACGAGCTTCAAAGATAGGTGCACCGCAACCAATAGCTGCAGCCACAGGACGTTCAATAAGAAATACTTCGCGGGCTCCCGCCTGAATAACGGCATCCATCATAGCTCTTTGCTCAACATCAGTCATCCCGCACGGAACACCAACAAGAACTCGAGCACGACGCAATGCATTAGACACTTTATTCAGAAAATAGTTAAGCATCGTGTGCATAACGCGATAGTCCACAATAAATCCATCTTTTAATGGTGTCAAAGGGCGCCACATATCGGGCATACGCAATACAAGACGTGCCGCTTCATCCCCAACGGCTACTACTTTTTCTTGTTTTGTATCAGTTGCTATAATAGATGGTTCGCTTATAACAGTTCCTCGCGTCCCCCCCATGAGGCGCGTCTGTATGGACCCAATATCTATACTTACATCTTTTCCTAGAGTAGGTAAAATGGAACTCATAGTAAAATCTCCTTCATTACATCATCATTCCATTTTACCACATATAATGCGACTTTTTCTATTAATATCAAGGCTTTTACCATTGTTAAAAGCACAGAAAATGCATAATTCAAGTACCCTTAAGTCATACATAATTTACACACTCATAAGTAATACATTACAAAGCTACCTATAGGTCGAACAAAATAGAAAAAGCACCCATATCATGATGCATTCTCTATTTACTAGACATAATAAAGAACGCATCATTATGAGTGCTTATTTACTGATACAACAAACTATAAAGCCATTATTATACATTTTAAAACTTATCATATAAGGATAACTTAACTGAGTTTACCGATTTCACTAAGGCTAGTGAATTCATTATCACCAATGACGATATGATCTAACACAGGTATCCCCATGAACTGACCTGCACTGACAAATAACTTGGTTAGTCGTATATCTTCATCACTAGGACGACTATCGCCAGATGGATGATTATGTATTAAGATAATGGCCGCCGCATTACACGCTATGGCCTTCTTAAAAACAGCACGTTGCTCTACGAGACTAGATACTAGACCGCCATTAGAAATATGTTCTAATTGAATCAATTTATTTCGTGACGTCAACATAGCTGCCCATACATGCTCAACATCTTCGTGACGTAAACGCTCCATTACATATTGGGCTATAACAAAGGGCTGTGAAAAATCTTCGTAAGTTTCCTTGATTTTAAGCTCTCCCAAGCGCCGCCCCATCTCAAGAGCTGCACATAAGGTCACCGCTTTATCTGTACCAATACCCTTGATTTTAACGAGTTCTTCAACGGTCATTCGATTTAAACCATATACGCCATCATCAAAGGATTGTACGATATCGTTAGCTAAGGAAATGGCGGACTGCCCCTTTACCCCTGTTCGTAATAAAATAGCTAATAGTTCCTCCATCGCCATATGGGATGGCCCTAGGGTAAGAAACTTCTCTCGCGGCCGTTGAAACGGCAACATGTCTTTTACACTTACTGTTGGTACTTCCATAGAATCTCTCCATTCAAATAGATAACACCATCTATCGATCAAGCAACCAACACATCTACTCTCTTTATATATTACTTGTACAGCACAGCACAGCACAGCACAGCACAGCACAGCACAGCACAGCACAGCACAGCCAATTATAATATTATTGCTACAAAGCGATAGTATTATTTAGCGCCTAATGCCTTGCATAGTTCATCATACACATGCTCAACAGGCAAGCCCACCACATTGGTATAAGAGCCTTCAATCTTTTCTACCCATAAAGCACCTTTACCTTGTATACCATAGGCGCCAGCCTTATCCATAGGCTCACCACTACTGATATAGGATTCAATTTCAAAAGGAGCTAACTTTTTAAAATATACCTTTGTTTCATTATGAAAAACTATTTCCTGATCTTTAATGAGTAAGGCTACTCCCGTAATAACAGAATGAACTTGGCCTGATAAACGTTCTAGCATATGACGGGCCTCAGCCGCATCATGAGGTTTGCCTAACACTTGATTATCTAGCACGACAATCGTATCTGCGCCTAACACAATACTACCTTCAGGGACATCTACAGCAGCACGAGCTTTACCTAAAGCCTGTGCTTTTACCATTTCAATGGGATCATCATATCCAGTATTAGCCTCTTCATAGGTGCTCGATACGACAATATGATCAATGCCAACTTGTGTTAATAATTCAGTTCTTCGTGGTGATTGGCTCGCCAAATATAATCCAGCCATTTGCACTCCTTTACGGTATAAGAATTTTAGTTAATTTAACTATTTTATTAATAAGACTAACTAACATAGCTCAGAAAATATAGATCACAAAATATAAATCAGAATATTTGTAAACTAAACAGTAATATCTGGGCCATCCTTTTCAGGAGTAGTTAACTTTTTATAGTACTCTTGTACATCTTCTCCGTGTTTTACCGCATCAGCACGCACTGCAGCATAGAATACAATGTCTGCTTGCGGCACACGGATACGCCCTGGTACATGTTCTTCTAAGATTTCAAAGAATTTATCATCTGCTTTCAGTAAAAGGCGACCATTTTGGACCTTATCACCCTTTACAATCGCATACACTAGAGACCATATAGGACGTGGATCAGATGTAGAACATTTTCTGTATTTATATCGATATTTAATATTCGTCAATAATTCACGTTCAAACTTAAACACCCCATCAATCATATCGTAATCTACTTCAAAATGGCGTTTTCTAAAGATAGAAGATTCTTCAATGACCAACTTTGTATCTGTCAAAATATAGGTATATCGGCTAACCGCCTGTTTCACAATTACGATTATGGCCATAATTTCAATAAAGTATTCAGCTATTAGCACAGTATGTAAATTAATGCTACGATATGTAGTGTATGCTACACCGCATAATAATAGAATGACAAAACATAATACTAACCACTCTGCACTTTTAGCACGTTGAGATTTTTCTTCATATAATACTGTCATGTGTTACCCCTTTAAAAGAACTACTACTTTATAACTATACATTCTATTATAAGGTATTCTAAGTATAAAAACTACAAAAACCCCGTCTATACCTAAGATATAGACGGGGTTTTATGACTCTATTAGTCACCTAGTTCAGATACGAACTATATTATTTTTTCAAAGATGCTGTAATACGTTGAGTATCGCGAGCAATCATGATTTCTTCGTTTGTAGGGATTACGAAGATTTTAACTTTGGAGCCTTCAGCACTGATTTCTTGTTCTTTACCGCGGATATTATTGCGTTCAGAGTCAATACGAGTACCCAAGTATTCTAAACCGTTGCAGATTGCATCACGGTTACCGATACCGTTTTCACCGATACCAGCTGTGAATACGATAGCATCAACACCACCCATAACTGCTGCGAATGCACCAATTACGCGGCGAACTTTGTAATGGAACATGTTCAATGCTAATTGAGCACGTTTGTTACCATTAGCTGCTGCTTCTTCGATAACACGGAAGTCATTGGACACGCCGGAAATACCAAGTACACCGGATTTTTTGTTCATTACAGTGTCTACTTCTTCGTAGTTCATGCCAGTTTTATTCATCAAGAATGGAACGATAGCTGGGTCAATATCACCAGTACGAGTACCCATGATCAAACCGGACAATGGAGTGAAGCCCATTGTTGTATCGATGGAACGACCACCTTTAATAGCGGAAACGGAAGAACCATTACCCAAGTGACATGTGATGATACGAAGGTCAGACATGTGTTTACCCATCAATTCAGCGCAACGTTGTGCAACGTATTTATGGGATGTACCATGGAAACCATAACGACGGATACCATAGTCTTCATAGTATTCGTAAGGAAGCGCATACATGTAAGCTTCTTTAGGCATTGTTTGGTGGAATGCAGTATCGAATACAGCTACTTGTGGTACGTTTGGCATGATAGCTTGGCAAGCTTCGATACCTTGAATGTTTGGTGGGTTATGTAATGGAGCCAATGCGCAGCATTCTTCTAATGCTTCCATAACAGCTGGAGTGATCAATACGGAGTCAGCGAATTTTTCACCGCCATGTACTACACGGTGACCAACAGCGTCGATTTCGTCCATGGACTTAATTACACCATATTCAGCATCAACTAAAATATCAAGCAAAATGCGAAGAGCTTCTTTATGGTTCAAAATTGGTTCAACGCGTTCTAATTTGTCAGCGTTAGGACGTTTATGAGTGAAGATAGCATCTTGATCACCAATCTTCTCAAAAAGACCTTTTGCCAATTCTGTTTCAGTTGTCATATCAAGTAATTGATACTTCAAGGAAGAACTACCGCAGTTAACTACTAATACGTTCATCGATTAACCCTCTTTCTGTTGTGTAACTTGAATCTTGTTTTGAATTTCTTTGCTGATATCAGCACCTACCTGATCCTTTTCAGGATATTGGTAGACTATATTCCACAATACGCCATGATCTAAGAATACGTATTGAGAAAATCTAAATGTTTGCCCTTGAGTCGTATAGGTCACATCAAGCTTTTTAGCAGATGCGCCATCTAAAGCTACAGACTCTTCCTTGATGGTGCCACCAATTTTAGTAAACTCAGATTTGCTGCGGTTAACATACTCATCTACCGTTGGCAAAGGTTTGTTTTCACCAGCACGCAAAGCCTCAACCTCAATTACCATATGTTCTGTAACAGATCCATAAATATCAATAGGATACCCATCATCAGACATATTTTTTGTACTTTTACCCATTTCATAAGGCAAAGCAATGGTAATTTCAGATTGACCAGCACGGATAACTTGATGGCCAAAACTATATGTATCCATTACATTTGTAGAGCCACATCCCGCCATTGCTAGCAGCACAGCACCGAGCAGAGCCCCTTGTAATGTACGTTTCCAATTTTGTTTCATCATATACCTCACATCAATTCAGCATTTACAGTTAATTATAGCCTATAGAACAAATAAAATCTACAATAAACTTTAGTTTTACGTACATTTTTACGTCTATTTCTTCACCATATCCCCTCTTAAGTTCAAAATTTATTTACAGTACCTCTATGCTTTGTTACACTAACAATAATGAAAGGAGTCACTATGAAAACCATCGGTATTATTTGCGAATACAATCCATTTCACAATGGACATGCACACCAACTACATACGTTAGCTTCAAAATGCCCTGATGCATTGCGCATCTGTATTATGAGTGGCTCCTTTGTACAACGTGGTGAGCCGGCCCTATTCTCAAAGTTCGATCGTGCTCGTTGGGCCATTCTTGGCGGTGCAGATGTTGTTATCGAACTCCCTACACTCTATTCCTTAGGCAGCGCGCAACTATTTGGAACTGGCGCCATCCGTATGGTGAAAGCACTCTCTATTGATACCCTCTCCTTTGGTTCTGAAACTACTAATCTAAATACGCTCATAGGTATAGCCAAACGTATGGATTGTGAAAGTACCCAAAATGAGTTACGAAATTATTTAAATGAAGGAATGTCCTATGGAACGGCCTTCCGTAAAGCCTTAGGCTCTGAAATGCTTAGCACACCTAATGCCTTATTAGGGCTAGAATATATACGAGCTGGATTAAAATATCACCCAGATTTAGCGTATATTCCTATTCAGCGTACCTCTGATCACCATAACCAAACTATCAATCAAGAGTTGCCATCAGGTACAGCATTGCGGCAACTCATCACAACGGCTACTCCTTTAGATATGTATTCAGCACTTCAAGTTGCTATCCCAACACCGATTCTAGATGATATGACTCATAGAATCACAACTGGTGACTATGTCGATTACAGTCGATACCATGATATGGTTCATATGTTGAGTCGCCGCATTTCGGCAAGTGAATTAGAACGATTCGTCGATTTCACAGAAGGTATCGAGCACTTATGGTTAAAAGCAGCACAACAGCCTTCATGGGAATCTGCCATTGAGCAAATAAAATCCAAGCGCTACACCTACGCCCGTTTACAGCGCATGGGTGCATATCTTACATTAGGCATTACGAAAGACTTGATAAATATCGCTATGCAAGACGGTCCTCAATACGCTAGATTACTAGCCTTTAACGACAGAGGACGTCAATGGCTGAGGACTAAACATGACATTCCACTCATTCAAAAATGGGCTAAAGCACCTACTCAGCTCAATAATCTTGGAAAATCTATGCATCATATAGATACACTAGCGACAGATATACAAGCCTTATGTTTCCATAATAAAGGTAAACGTATAGGGCATACAGACTATACCTATACACCGCAATATATCAAATAAAAAGTATAATTTTAATTTAAGCAAAAAAGGGGTTACAATACAGATTATTCCTGTATTGTAACCCCTTCTTCACCATCTAAGTCTTCTACGGCAACTCGTACACTTTCAAGATGTGATGTAGGAATATTTTTACCCACATAGTCTGCGCGAATCGGCAATTCACGATGGCCACGGTCCACGAGTACTGCTAATTGAATAGATTTAGGTCTACCAGATGTCATCAATGCATTTAACGCTGCACGAATAGTACGCCCTGTGTAAAGTACATCATCCACGAGAATGATTGTTTTCTCCGTTGTATCAATCGTACATGGTTTCCCCTCTTTTTGGCGAGCATCACGATCATCACGATACATAGCAACATTGAGTGATTCACATTCAATACGAATACCTTCAATGCGTTCGATTTCGGCCTGCAAACGTTTTGCCAAAATAACACCACGTCGTTCAATGCCTACAATAAGAGCATTAGATAAGCCTTTATTACGTTCTAGGATTTCGTGACTAATACGACGAATCGCGCGCATAATAGCATCTTGATCCATCAATAAGCGTTTCTTTTCCATATATACGCCCTTATAGCACAGAGTTCTCTATGCCCCTTTACAAATATAGTTAGAAGATTATTTAGTAATCTACAAACCAAGTTAGACAGTTTTATTTTCCTATGGATTCGTTTACGTTAGATTATCTTCGTTTATCTTCGCGATATGTCTTAGCAAACTCTATACATGCTTTGAAGTCATCTGGAAGAGGCGCCTCAAAATGCATACTTTCACCTGTAATAGGATGTTTTACATCTAAAGATTTAGAGTGCAATGCCTGTCCTTCAATAGGAAAATCCATACGACGGTAACCATAGAACGGATCATTAACAACAGGATGTCCAATATGAGCAAAATGTACACGAATTTGATGTGTGCGCCCAGTCTCTAAATTACATTCAACCAAGGTTTGATGGCCAAATCGTTCAACCACGTTAAAGTGAGTGACTGCATCCTTACTATTTTCAAAGACAACAGCCATTTTCATACGATCCTTAGGATGTCTTCCAATAGGAGCTTTAATAGTACCCTTTTCTTCTACAATATTACCTTGTACTAATGCTAAATATGTCCGTTTAGCAGAATGCTCCTTTACCTGCTCCGCTAAACCTATATGAGCTGCATCATTTTTAGCAGCCATCATAACACCAGATGTATCCTTATCTAAACGGTGAACAATACCAGGTCTAATCTCACCATTAATACCGGACAAATCCTTACAATGATATAGCAATGCATTAACAAGTGTACCCGAATAATTGCCCACCGCAGGATGAACAACCATACCACGTTGTTTATTTACAATGATAATATCATGATCTTCATACAATACATCTAAAGGAATATCCTCTGGTTTTACCTCTACAGATTCAGGCTCCGGTATCTCTACACGTACAACAGCATTTGGTGTAAGTCTAAGATTTGCTTTCCCTACCTTAGCACCTACTGTAACGTGACCACCTTTAATTAAGCTTTGAATATAACTACGAGACCCTTCCATATGTTCTGTTAAGAACACATCCAGTCTCATACCGTCTTGCTCAGCATTTACAATATATTCGTTCATCCTCTACCTCTCTATGAGTTAAGTATCATATATTAATTAATTATTTGTCATAATATATGAATTATTTATCATCATCTTTTAATGTAAATAAATAGTAGACTACTAAAGCTACGCCTACACAGATACCAATATCAGCAACATTAAAAATAGGCCATATACGGAAATCAAAAAAATCAACAACGCCGTGAAGCATGTAACGATCTATGCCATTACCAATAGCACCAGATACTAATAAAGCAGATCCAATCTGTAAAGTCCACGGACCTTTTGATAAGCGCTTCCAATAATACGCACAAACCCCCAGCAAAATAACTGCTACCAGTAAGAAGAACCATCGCTGATTAGCAAGCATACCAAATGCTGCACCGCGATTAATAATATATGTTAAATGAAATACATTGGGTATAACCACTAAAGACTCACCTAACATAAAATGATTCATAATGTAATATTTAGTCCATTGATCTAAGAGTAACCAAAGAATTAGTATAATATAAAACAAGCTGTACTCCCTTATAATAATATATATCTTAATAGTCCTATTATACTAAGTTAAGCAAATTTAGGCAAAATAAAAAGCCCCTCAATGAGGGGCCGTTTAATTTGTGATTACTCAGCGGAAATTACAGATACTGGGCAAACGGATTCGCAAGAACCGCAGTCGATGCAAGTATCGTTGATTTCGTATTTAGTTTCGCCTTCAGAAATAGCAGCAACTGGGCAAACAGATGCGCAAGAACCACATTTAATGCAACCATCAGCAATAACTCTCATAATTAGGACCTCCATAAAAATATAGATCAGAACTTTTTATTATCATTTAGAAAGGCACTTGCCTCAACTTATGTTCTCATTATCACACAGTTCTTTTTGAAAGTCAAATGAAAATGATAAAAAACTGTATATATTTTTGCATATTACTTTTTCATTTTTATCATACAAAGCCTATGTTTATAGGTATTTTGATATTACTTTTCATTTAATTAATTGAATATGATATTCAACAAATGAGAATGTTGTAATTATCAATTTTATAAAATCCTAATCATTATAATAGGAATTTAATTATCAATATTTATTATCATAAAAACTATTTTTTTATTACAACAGATTTAACGCTTATCTATATTTTAATCTAACATATAAACTTCACTCTAAAAAAGGCCGAATCATACGATTCGACCTCATTTATATTTATAAAGTAAAGTAATATCTTTACTATTATTCACTATATAACAATAATACTATTTTTTTCTTATAGCACTTAGAAAGATGTTAAGAATGTTAGTGTACCTAAAATAACGCCTGCAAGGTTTGGTACGATTAAAATATAATCACGTTTAGGTGATTTTGTCCAACCATATAATACCCAGATCAAACAGGATACTGCTGCAAATAATGGTTGCCATGGTTGACTAGGTTGACCATGAAGATTAGCAATTATTTGTGGGATATAGGCTAAAAATACAAATACACCAATAAATGCACCAATAGAACCAACTAACATGTTAAATCTTTCTTTTGTCATAGATGACCTCCTTATTCAACATTACATTATTATATCTTACACAATATACTATATCATATTTTTTTCGATGTAGTCAATTGTGTAAAATTAATCATGCAAATTAGTTTAATTCATATTGCTTTTGATTACACTTATATGTAATCTATATTAAAATCATATAGGCTAAAATCATAAAAAACGAGGCCGAATCTTACGATTCGACCTCGTGTGTGCTTGTATAGTAGAGTAACCTATCCCCTATTATTTACCAGGGAAGAATGGCCATACCATTGGGATAATAATTAAGCTTACTACGAAGCAAACTAAGATCAATGGAACGCCGGCTTTTACATAGTCTGTAAATTTGTATTGGCCAGGGCCAAGTACTAATGTATTTGGAGGTGTACCTACAGGTGTACCAAATGCACAAGATGCAGCAACGCCGATAGCCATCAATACAGCATGAGGATCAGCGCCCATACCTTGGGCAATAGAGATACCGATAGGAGCCAATAATGCACAAGATGCTGTGTTAGACATAAATTGAGTCATAACACAAGATAATGCAAATAATACTGCTGTTGCAAAGTAAGGGCTAGGATCGGACCCCATAACGCCGATTACTGCATTAGCAATCATTTTACCTGCACCAGATTGGTCAAGTGCAGTTGCTACTGGCATCATACCAGCAAATAAGAAGATTGTTACCCAGTCAATGGATGTGTAAGCTTGTTTTTCGTTCAAGCAACCAGTTAATACGCAAAGCATTGCGC